>CAZKKP010000710.1:0-1914 GCA_964553295.1 uncultured Thermoanaerobaculia bacterium
TGGGGGAACCTGAACCGGAACGCCGCGCGCACGAACCGCGCGAGATCGTACCAGGAGCCGCCGCGAACCACGCGGGAACGCACGCCGGACTCCGAAGCGCCAGCCAGCCAGGCACGGCCGTCATCGGGCGCCCCCGCGTAGCTGCCGTGCCAGTCGTCCGCACACCACTCCCACACATTCCCCAGCATGTCGTAGAGGCCCCACGGATTCGCCGCCTTCAGCCCCACCGGTCGCGTCCCCGCCCTGCTGTGCGCATACTGCTTCTCCGCCCAGTCCGAGCTGTCCCAGCCATCCTCCAGCTCGAACCCCTCCCCGCTGTTGCCCCCGTACCAGGCGATCGGGTCCAGACCCGGCGCGTTATTCTCCCCAAGAATCTCCAAGGGTCCCGTCCAGACCGCCGTCTCGGTCCCCGCCCGGCACGCATATTCCCACTGCGCCTCCGACGGCAACTCCAGACCCAGACCCGCCACCCGCTCGTTCACCTGGTCCAGAAACCCCTGAACATCATCGAAGCTCACCTGTTCCACCGGACGGTCGAGGCTCTTGAACCGGCTCGGATTCTCGCCCATCACCGCCACCCACAACGCCTGCGTCACCGGCGTCTCGAACAACCAGAAACCCTCGCCCAGCGTCACCGCATGCTGCGGACCTTCGTCGTCATAGCGCCCCGCCTCGTCCTCGGGCGACCCCATCCAGAACCGCCCAGGCGGGATCCAACGCAAACGCTGCCTCACCCCCTCGACGACCATATCGGCCCAGAGCCCGAACCGATCCCGCCCGAGCGCCGTCGCCCAATCGACATCCAAGCTCGTCAGTCGCCCGATCGAAAGCTCGGCCCGATCGCTCCGCAGGACAAAGAGAGCGGACGGCAGCCGCACACGCTCCGTCCCGCCCCCGAGCGTCACGCGCGCATTTTGGGGCGACCGGGGAACAGTGTCAGTAGCCCTGATGGGGTCACAGCAACAACGAAAACCAAGTGTATCGAGCCTAATATCAATGGTGGTGTGGGTGTAGGCCCGCTGTGCTGCACGACAGTATGGAGCGTCGTCCTCCCATGATCCACCGCGAAACACGCGATCCACCGCGTTGTCTGAATAAACGTCGCACCAAGCCGAGCCGTCCGATGGAGCGCCATCGTAGTTGCTGTGCCAATGATCCATGCACCATTCGTTTACGTTGCCGTGCATATCGCAAAGCCCCCAGAGGTTGGCTGGAAAAGTTGCGACTTGGACTGTTGCCTCGCTCTTGAATTGGGCTTGATCACCGGTGATCCGCTCGCCAAAACTGTAAGCTGTTGTCGTGCCCGACCGGCAAGCATACTCCCATTGCGCTTCTGAAGGCAGCTTGAGGTCCAAGCCGGGTAGCCGCTCGTTTAGTTGCAGGATGAACGCTTGCGTCTCGTGCCAACTTACCCGTTCGACGGGCCGATAGGCGCCCTTGAACCAGCTCGGGTTTTCGCCTGTCACTTCTTGGTAAAGCGCCTGTGTCACCGGCGTGGCGAAGAGCCAGAAACCGTCGGCAAATGTCACCTCATGTTGCGGTCCTTCCCAGTCGAGCCGCCCCTCCTCGCTCTCCGGCGACCCCATCAGGAACGAGCCAGGCGGAATCCACCGCATCCGCTGCACCACATCCCCGACCTGGAACTTGAGCCATTTGCCGTAATGGTCGTCGCCGAAGTCCGCGACCCAGTCCGGCGGCCGGTCTGCCCCCCAGACCTCCCGCCAGCTCGCGTCGCCGACCAGCTCGACCAACCCGTCGTCGCTCGGCAAGAGCCCGACGAGGCTGCCGGCCGTGGTCGTGCCCGCCTCGAGCCCCAGCCGGTCGCCGCACTGCGCCACGGCGATCGGTCCAACCGCCGCCCCCTCCACTGGCAGCACCCCCTTCAAACTGTCCGACCACCGCGGCCAGAACGTC
>CAZKKP010000711.1:0-1914 GCA_964553295.1 uncultured Thermoanaerobaculia bacterium
GCTGCCGCTCACGAAGCGGGTGTCGTCGACCACCGCCGCCAGGCGCACCACGGCGCCGGCGGCGACCGAGCTCGGCAGCACCGTGGGCGCCACCACCTCGGGGCCCTGGGGCTGCTCGAAGGGCGCCCGGGCCGCCCGGGCGGCGTAGCGCAGGGCCGGCATGTTGCCCGGGAGCACGGTGGACTCGAAGACCGAGCACTGCTCGAAGAAGCTGGTGCCGAGCTCGACGGTGTAGCCGGCCAGGCCGCGCTCGCCGTAGGCGAAGTCCTTGGTCGAGCCGTCGACGGTGTAGTAGCTGCCCAGGCGGGCGTCATAGCCGCTGAAGAAGGCCAGCTTGCGGGCGAAGCTGAGGATCGCCGGGCCGTCGGGCGGCGTCTGGGCGGTGAAGCCCCACGGCGACAGCACGTCGCCGCCGTAGCTGTGCAGGTCGATGAAGACGCCGCTCGCCCCGGGCACCACCGGCGACACCAGGTCGTCGGCGCGGTTGTCCGGGAAGGCGGAGCGGATGAAGCTCTGCACGGCGTCGGCCTCCGGCTCCGAGCCGGCGGCACGACCACGGAACGTATCGTCGCAGGGGTTGTGGCTCGAGCCGTTGCAGCAGCCCCAGTAGAAGTCGAAGTTGCGGTTGAGGTCGATGCCGACGGAGCTCGGGCTGCAGGCGCCGTCGAGGTTGTCGGTGTTCTTGCGCCAGGACAGCCCGGACTCGGCCTTCAGCCGCCCGTCCGGGTTGGCCTGGAGCAGCACGTACACCTCGTGGTGGTCCAGCACCCAGGTGGCGTCCGGGTCCAGCCCGTAGTCGGCCAGCAGCTGCTCGGCGAAGCGGGTCGCCAGCTCGGCGGTGGTCAGCTCGCGGGCGTGGATGGCGCCCTGGATCCAGACCTTCGGCTTGTCCCCGAGGATCGACCGGTTGGTCAGACGCAGCGCCATCAGGTCGAAGCCCGCGGGTCCGCCCGGCTGGGTCTTCTCCCAGGAGTCGCCGATGTCGAGCCACTCGGCCAGATCGGGGAAGGCGGCCGCCAGGGCGGCGCCCGCCGCCAGGGTCTCCGGGACCGTGCGGTAGCACGGGTAGCCGGGAATGCCACTCTCGGCGCCCCGCGCCACCGCGGCAAGGAAGCTCGTCAGCTCGCCCGTCCGCTTCTCGTCGAGGGTCGGCTCGAGCCCGAGGCGGCGCAGCCGCTCCAGCTCTACCGGCCCGACGTCGGCCACCAGGGACAGGCCGTCGTCACCGACCTCCCAGGGCTCGAGCCACGAGGTGACGGCGACCAGGGGTGCCCGGTCGGGGACCTCGATCCGAACGACCACTCGCTCACCGCCTCCGACCGCCGGCTCGCCGGCCGCCGCGGCAACCGACGCCAGCACCGCCGTCAACGTCAGGATCGCGACCCGCCCCATGGCGCCCTCCCTGAGAGTCGGTCGATGCTAGCTCCGAAAGTGCGCCGCGTCCACGGCCGTTGCCGGATCCAGGAGGAGGGCCTCGGGATGGCCCGACGCAGCCGTGGGGTTGTACCGCGGGGGGTCAGGAGATGACGGCGCCTCTGGTGGTCGAACTCGAGAAGGCCAGCCGGTCCTACCGGCGCGGCGACGAGGTCGTGCAGGCCCTCGACCGGGTGTCCCTGGCGCTGGCGGCGGGGGAGGTGGTGGCGCTGGTGGGGGCCTCGGGCTCGGGCAAGTCGACGCTGCTGAACCTGGTGTCGGCGGTGGACCGACCGACCGCGGGCACGGTGCGGGTCTGCGGGGTCGAGCTGGCGACGGCCACGGAGGCACAGATGGTGGATCTCCGGCGGCGGCGGATCGGCCTCGTGTTCCAGGCCTTTCACCTGGTGCCGCACCTGTCGGTGGAGGAGAACGTGGCTTTGCCCCTGGCGTTGGACGGCCGCCGAGACGGCCGGCGGGTGAGCGAGCTGCTCGAGCGGG
>CAZKKP010000712.1:0-1907 GCA_964553295.1 uncultured Thermoanaerobaculia bacterium
GTCATCTCGTCCCCCTCCTCCAGGCTTCGCCTGGCGCACGCCCGGCACCCGAAACGGCGATGCCGGCGGGCTACCGGGACCTGATGGCACGGACGCGGGCCTCGAACTCGGCGGCGTTTCCGTCCTCGCCCATCAGGCGCAGCAGCCTGGCGTAGTCCTCGAGGTTGCCGGCGCTCCAGGGATGGTCGGGGCCCCATGCCGCCTCGTGGATCGCGACGACCTCCTCGAACAGCTCCCGGGCCTCGTCGTGGCGTCCGGAGTCGCGGTACACGCAGGCGAGGTTCTGGAGCGTGTTGGCAGTGTCGACGTGGTCCCGTCCGAGGGTCCGCTCCTGGACCTCCAGGACCTTCCCGTAGAGAGCCTCGGCCTCCGGGTAGCGCTGCTGCTTGGTGCGCACCCAGGCGAGGTCGAACATGGCGTTGAGGGTTCTGGGGTTGTCCTCGCCGAGAGCGCGGGTGGCGAGCTCGAGGCCCCGCGCCGCGTACCGCTCGGCGTCATCGAGACGCCCGCGCCGGATGAAGAACTCGGCGGTCCACACCAGGCTGGCCAGGGCCTCGGGGTCGGCCTCGCCCAGCGACCGCAGCTGCGCGGCGCCGGTGTCGACGAACAGGCGCTCGGCCTCCGGATACCGCTCCATCTGCTCGTACAGCTGCGCCAGGACGATCTCCGACCGCAAGGTCTGGCGGTGGTCGGGCCCCATGACCCTGGTCTGGTCGGCGATGACCTCGAGGAACAGCCGCTCGGCGTCGCTCAGGCGTCCGTCCTGCATGAACAGGTCGGCGAGGCCGTACTTGGTCGCCAGGGTCAACGGGTGGTCGGCGCCGAGCAGGCGGCTGCGGCCGGCGAGTGTCTGCCGGTAGAGTGGCTCGGCCTCGTCGAGGCGGCCCAGGTACTTGGTCTGAACCGCGAGGGAGCCGATGGACTCGACGGTGTCGGGGTGGTCGGGACCGAGGGTGCGCAGCCGATCCCGATGAACCTCCGCGAAGAGCTCGCGCGACTCCTCGAAGCGGCCGAGCCGCGACAGGCTGTCGGCGAGGCCCGCCTTGGTCCGCAGGGTGCGCGGGTGGTCGTCGCCGAGCACCCGCCGGCGGACCTCGAGGACGTGCCGGTTGTGGGCCTCGGCCTTCTCGTGGCGTCCCTGCCGCTGGTAGATCCGTGCCAGGTTGTGCTCGTAGACGAGGGATCGCGGGTCCTCCTCGCCCCAGGCGCGCCGCGCACTTCCGAGCAGCTCCAGCATCAGCGCCTCGGCCTCGGGCTTGCCCTGGTCGCTGTACAGCATCGCCAGCGAGTTCATGGTCGCCATGGTGTCGTCGTGCCCGACGCCGAGGCTGTGCCGCTGCTCGGCGAGCACCTCCTCGAAGGTCGTCCGGGCCTCGTCGTCCTTGCCTCGCGTCTCGAGCAGGTCGGCGAGCAGCCGCCGCGACCGCAGCGCCGCCGGATCGGTGTCCCCGACCACCCGCCGCTGGCCTTCGATCACGTCGTTGATCAGGGTCTCCGCCTCCCCGTCGCGGCCGAGGAACGACAGCTCCTGGGCGAGCCGGCGCCCGGCCTCGAGGGTGCGGGGGTCGTCGGCGCCGAACAGCCGTGCGCTGTCCTCGTACACCGCCCGCTCGACGGCCTCCGCCGAGGTCAGCAGCCCGAGCTCGCCGTAGGTGTCGCCGATGGTTGCCCGCAGCCGCAGCCCGATGGCGGGCCGGTCCTCGAACTCCTTCTCGAGGGTCTCGAGGGCACGGGCGAGGATGTGGCGATCGACCATGTGCAGGGCGGCGTCGGTTGCGTTGACGCCCCGCACGAGGTCGTCAAAGGCGGCGCCCGCTGCCTCGGCCTCGGCGTCGGTGCGACCGGCGCCGCGCGCGGCCGCGACCACCCGCGCCCGCAGGTCGGCCAGCATGTCGCCGCCCATCGTC
>CAZKKP010000713.1:0-1905 GCA_964553295.1 uncultured Thermoanaerobaculia bacterium
CACGAGCGTCCGGGCGCCCCGGTCAGGTGTGAGGAGCGGACGGAGGTCAGCTGTCCGCCACCGCCGCCTCCCCCTCCGACCTGCACCGTCGAGCTCGACCGCACCCGGGTGCGCCCTGGCGAACCGGTGACCTACAGCGTCACCGGACGGTGGACCTCGCTCGATCTCGAGCTGCGGCACGACGGTCTGCCGCAGTCCCAGCCCGAGCTCGACCGTGACGGCGGCGTCCTCGCCGTCTCCAGGCGCGGCGACTACTCGATCGTCGGCACGGCGAGCGATGAGCAGGGCGACACCGTCACCTGCCGGGCGAGCTTCGAGGTGGTCGGCGCCGACTGGATCGTGCGGCCGTTCGCCGCTGCCCTGTTCGTCGACGGCGGCGAAACCGGCGGCGACGTCTTCGTCCCTGCCGGCGCCAAGAGCTGCCCCTGCTCGCCCGCCACCACTTTCGGGTTCGACGACGGTTTCGGTCTCGGTGTCAGCCTGGAGCGGCGCCTCGGCGAGCGTTTCGGTCTCGAGGCACGCGTTCTGTATGGGCGACTGGACGACCGCTTCTGGATCGGCGCCAACGGAGTCGGGATCACCGACCGCGACACCGCCGACTACTGGGACCTCGGCCTGGGCCTCAATGTCCACCTCACCCCACGTCGGGCCCTTGATTGGTACGTTGGACCTTTCCTCGGCTACGGCACCGTCGAGGGCCACACGTCCCTGGCCTTCGACCGCTCCCTGGAGTATGACCCGGAGGGCGGTCTGACCTGGGGCGTGCAGATGGGGCTTGACTGGCCCCTCGGCGCCGGCCCGTGGGCACTTCACGTGGGCGCGCGGTACACCCGGTACCGCGCCGACGTCGTCCGGCGCTACACCAGCCCGGCAGGCCTCGTCACCGAGCAGACCGGCGCTCTGGACCTCGACCCCGTCACCGCCGAGCTCGGCGTGGCCTATCGCTTCTAGGAGGACCCCGTGCACCGAGCACTCGCCGCCGCCATCGCCCTGCTCGCTCTCGCGCCGTCGACCTTCGCCAGCGTTCGCGGGTCGTCCTGCACCACTGACGACTCCTTCCTCCCCGGCGGTACCGCCACCATGTGCTGGACCTGCACCAGCGCCGGCCCCACCAGCCCGGCCCCGGAGTGCCTCGAGCAGGTCGCCCTCGGCTACCCGGACGGCTGGACGGTCTCCTGCGGCACCCAGGACGCGACGAGCTCCGCCGGCCATCCCGTGGCCTTCGGCTGCACCGCCGCCGGCCAGACCGTCACCTACTCCGACACGGACGGCCGGCCGGGCGAGCTCTGCCCGGTGGAGACCTGGAGCTTCTGTGTGGACGTCACCGCCCCGGCGAGCTTCTCGGAGCCGGTCTGCGTCTTCTACACCCTCTTCGGGGACGGCGCCGGCGACCCGCCGCACCAGATCATCGACTGCGACACCTGCCTGCCCGCTGGACCCGCCCAGGGGTCGGTGACGATCGTCAAGCAGACGCTTCCGCCGGAGTCGAACGGCCAGCTTTTCGACTTCACGGGCGACCTCGGCGCCTTCTCCCTGGGCTCAGGTCAGAGCACCACGCTCACCGACCTGTCGCCCGGGACCTACGTCGTCACCGAGACGCTGCCGGCGGGCTGGGACCTCACCGCGATCACCTGTGACGATCCCGACGGCGGCTCCACCACCAGCCTCGCGACCGCCACCGCCACCGTCGACCTCGACGGCGACGAGCACGTCGTCTGCACCTTCGTCAACACCGCCCGGGGGTCCGTGACCATCGTCAGCGAGACGGTGCCCGAGGACTCGGGCGGCCAGGTGTTCACGTTCTCTGGCGGCCTCGGGGCCTTCTCCCTGACCGGCGGCCAGAGCACCACCGTGACCGGCCTGGTGGCCGGCGCCTACGCTGTCGCCCAGGTCATCCCGGCGGGC
>CAZKKP010000714.1:0-1898 GCA_964553295.1 uncultured Thermoanaerobaculia bacterium
GCATGGCGTAGCCGGCCACCAGCGCGATGCCGGTCACCAGGCTGAACGGCGTCAGCCAGTCCCACCAGCCGCCGGCGTAGGCGCGCTCGGCCACGGGGATTCCCTGCAGCAACGCACCCAGCGTGATGCCCTGGGCAGCCGCCGCCACCACCGAGATTCACCTGGTTCGCGACGCCTCGTGGGTCGGCCGTCAGACAGCAGAAGACGTCTCTGCGAGCCCGGTCGCCGGCACACGCGCTGGCGAGCTGGTGATCGTCCCGGAGACCCTGGGAGTCACCGAGCGGAGCGGCTTCACCGTGATCGCCGGTGAGGTGCGCAACGAGGGCGACGACGCGGTGGTCTTCGCCCGCGTCGAGATCGCCGCCCTGGGGCCCGCTGGTGAGCTGGTGACTGCGGTCTCAGCCGTCGTGTGGGGTGTGCCCTGTACGCCCGCGACGGGCGACCCCACCCGACCCGCCCTGCCCGGCGACGAGTGCATCCCCCCAGGCGGTACCGGCCTCTTCCAGGCACTGCTCCACTACGAGGGATCAGCACCCCCGATCGAGTCTGTGCTGGTCAGCCCATCACGTACCGCGGTCGCAGCGCCCGGCCTGCAGCCTGTGCCGCAGACGCTCGAGCTTGTTGACGACTGGGAGGTCCTCCTGTCGGCGCCGGGTGCCTCGGTGACCGATCTCTCCGGAACCGTCCGCAACCCGGGTCCCGGCGACGTGGTCGGCGTCCATGTCACGATCGCGATCCACAAACCGGACGGACGGCTCGCCGGCGTCGCCCGCGGGTTTCTGGGCGGCTGGCGACTCGGGGGGTATCTCGGTGGTCTCCACGCCGGAAGCGAACTCACCGCCACGGTGACGACCGATGTCGACCAGGAGATCATCATGATGGACCGGGTCGAGATAGTCCCCGGGGCCTGGCGGTACACCGGCGGGAGGTTCCGGTACGGAATAGCTGGCCTGGCCCGAGGACCCGGCGCCGAGGGCTCCAGATGGCGGTCGGCGCTCACTCTCGCCAACCACTCCGGCGCCGAGGCCGAGGTGCAATTCAGCCTGTATGTGAACGGGGCTCGCCACGACAACCAGCTGGCGATCTTCGAAGGTCAACTCGTCGTCTTCGAGAACATCGGTTGGGACCTGTTCGGCCTTCCTGGAGCTTTCGCAGGTCATGTCCAGATCACGTCGACCACACCTCTGGCAGTCTCCGGGCGGACGTACAACCTCTCGTCCATGGGGAGCTTTGGCCAGTCCCTTCCGGTTTTCACCGAGGAGATGACCGAGCAGTGGAGAGCTTCGTGGGGCTCGTGGTGGAGTCACTCGAATTGCGGACTCCTGCCGGGTCTGCGCGGTACTGGACGATTCAGGACCAACCTGAGCCTGGTCAACATGTCGGCCGGCGCCGTTTGTTTCGTGGAGATCCGTGTGACCGACCGGGCCGGTCGCGAGGTGGCGAATCTCGGCACCGTCGCGCTACCTCCAACGAGCTGGCGGTTGCTCACGGATGTGATCCCCGACAACGTCGACTGGGCGACGGCAGTCCTGTCGAAGGTGGCCAACTGCTCGCTGTGGGCGTCGGCTTCCGTGATCGACGGCGCCACCAACGATCCCATCACGGTGGAGCTCGTCCTCGACCAGAACATCAGCTTCGACACCGCCTCCGGCCGCGGCGCCTGGTCGCCGATCTTCGGTTGGCCCGACTGACAGCAGGAACGGTGCCTCAGATCCCCCCGGACTCGACGATCTCAGGGCTAGGGAATTCCTCTTCGCGAGTGTCGAGTGTAGACAGCCGGCGCTGGGAATTCAAGGCGTCCGAGACTTCGGAACGACGCCCTGTATCTGACCACAACCGGCATCCCGGGCCCGGGATGAGTGGCCAGAACCACCCCTGAACCCATCCCCAGGACACAC
>CAZKKP010000715.1:0-1896 GCA_964553295.1 uncultured Thermoanaerobaculia bacterium
AATGCGAGGGCGGGAGCTGGTGGGCTGGTGTCGTTGGCGGTCGAAGCCGGGTCGGCGGAGGGTGGAAGGGTGCCACGTACCACAACTCTCACAACTCGAATGAGAGGCCGGGTCTAACGACAACGTGAAGGTGAGGAAGGGTAAACCCTCGATGACTTGGGGTAGGTGGAACCGAGGCATTTTGATCCGGTGCCACGTACCACAACTCTGACAATTTGCTCGAGATCTCTCCGAGAGGTTCCTTCAACCTGGGGGGCGAATCCCTGCAGCGCAGACACATGGTCCCGTGCTTGCGGTAAACTTGAGGTCGTTCCCGGCCACGCACAGCGGTGCCAGGCTTGAATATCTGACGATTTCGACGCGAACAGGGTCAACATCTTCAGATGTTCAAGCCAGGCACCCATGTCAGCTCGGCGGCGTCGACGGTGGCGGGCCGGCCGCGCAGCCACCGGTCGAGGGTCTCGCCCGGCACCAGCTCCATGGCAAAGTAGTCGTGACCGTCGTCGGTGTGGCCCGACTCGTAGATGGCAGCGATGTTGGGATGCTTGGGATCCGGTGCCACGTACCACAACTCTCACAATTTGCTCGAGATCTCTCCGAGAGGTTCCTTCAACCTGGGGGGCGAATCCCTGCAGCGCAGACACATGGTCCCGTGCTTGCGGTAAACTTGAGGTCGTTCCCGGCCACGCATGCAAGCACCACCGGAGGAGGCTATGCCTCGGCGTGTACGCGTGTTCGTGGCGGGAGGCATCTATCACATCTACTGTCGAGTGGCCCGAGGTGAGCTCATCTTCAACGAGCCCGGGGAGGCCGATCGATGGGTCCAGCTCGCGGCATGGGTCGCGCGGCTGTTCGACCTCCGGATCCTGGCATGGTGCCTGCTGTCGAATCACTACCACATGGTCGTCCAGACCGGCTCGATGCCCTTGCACCACGCGATGGCTCGGCTGCAGGGAAGGTACTCGAAGGGTTACAACCGCGACCGTCGTTTCAAGGGGAGGGTGTGGCAGAGCAGGTACAAAGCCCGGCTCGTGCTTGATTCCGAGTATCTGAGACACGTCGTCGCCTACGTCCACTTGAACCCAGTTGCAGCGCGGATGGTCGACGACCCGTTGGATCATCCGGCTTCCGGCCATGGCGAGCTTCTCGGCCTTCGCGCACCGGTACTTTGCGATGTCGGTTCGGCGCTGCTGTGCTTCGACGAGGAGCCGAAGATCGCGCGCCAGATCTACCAGGCACGGCTGCGGCTGGTGGCTGAGGAGCGCTGGTTCCGTGCGGGGGTGCGCGAGCTGCCGTGGTGGAGAACCGTGACCGAGGACGACGAGACGCTGGCGGTGAAGGACGCGCCGGAGGGCGCCGCCGACTTCGAGGGGCAGCCCTTGCCAGAAGCAGCAGCGCGGCGGCCGTCGCTCTCGTCGGTGCTCGCCGTGTTCGAGGCGCAGATGGGCTTGCCAGCGCAGTACCTGGCCGGCGGTGGGAGGTCGAGACTCCTATCGTGGCACCGCTGCCTCTTCGCCACCTTCACGGTGTCGTGGTTGGGCCACCCGGTGAAAGACGTGTCCGCAGCTCTCGGGAAGGCACCCGGATCGGTGAGTCGCTGGCTCGGCGAGGGACTCGAGCTGCAGCTCTCCGAGCCGAGCTTCCGCTCCCGTTTGGAACGCATGAGAGAGGTGATGATCGGTTCCCGGCCGGAGATCGCCCCACCCACTCGCCTCGACGTGGAGCGGGGCCCCTTGACGCCAAGACACACGAGTGAGTAGCCCTCGAAGCCCGCTGATGAGTTGTCAGACTTGTGGTACGTGGCACCCGGCCTGAGACTTGTGGTACGTGGCACCCGGCCTGAGCCACAGGGGATCTCGCAGGCGGCCTTCGCCGAGAGGATCGGATGGACCCGGT
>CAZKKP010000716.1:0-1896 GCA_964553295.1 uncultured Thermoanaerobaculia bacterium
ATGCGGACTTGCCGAAGCTCCATCTCCATGGCCGCTCCCCGTCCTCTTCGATCATCCCGCGGGTGAAGGGTTACGCCTCCTTCGGGCCGATAGGGCGCGTACCGCTGGTGGTCGTCTCCGTCTCTTCACCGTCCGAAGCGCCCGTACGCTGGGCCAAGTGCTCCGCCTCTTTCGGGTTGATCTCGCCCTTGGGGCGGAGGCCGGCATGGCGACTCCGGCGGCTCACCCCGGCACCAAATCCACCACGACGGGGCAGTGATCGGAAGGCCTCCGCTGCCAAGGCTCGTCGAAAGTCACCTCCAGGAACGACCCGTCGAGCTTCAGGCTGCGTGCGAGGTCGTTGAGCAAGATGAAGTCGATGAACTCGGCGAACCGGGTATCGCAGGCGGGGCGGATGCCGACGCCGGCAAGGTGGAGCGGAGCGGGATCGCCGTCATCGAGCTCGGCCCAGATGAGGTCGCCGTCGACCTCGAGCCGCCGGTTGAAATCGCCGCCAACGAGGACGGCGCGGCCTACCGCGGAGAGGGCATCGAGCCAAGTCTCGAGGATGCCGATCTGGTGGAAGAGGATCGGGCAATCGTAGCCGGTGCGCCCGGTCCGGCCCTCGAAGCAGCCGGACTTCAGATGGATGCTGAGCAGATCCAGCTCGACGTCGCCGGTGAGGCGGACGTGCACGCCCGGCCTCAGCCGACCGTCGCCATCGACGTCGAGGGCGGCGAGGTCCGCCAGGCGTTCGTGGTCGATGCCGTCCCGCACCACGATGGCGGTGCGCAACATGCCGAGGGTGCGCCCGGGCTCGCCCCGGCACTCGGGCCCCGCCTGCTCGCGGGGGGACCGCTCGTCGACGTGGAACGACCAGCCGTCATCGCCGAAGACGTAGGCGAGTGCTGCCACGCTCTCGATTTCCTGCAAGAGCCAGACGTCGGCATCGATCCCGTCGAGGTAACGGCGAAGGACGGCGTAGTCCGTGGCGTCCCGCTCACGGCAGCCGTCCTCGCCAGGAGCGGCCAGGTGCTCGATGTTCCAGCTGGCGAGGCGCAGGGTTCCCTCGGGCCGGGCCGGTAGCTCCAAGGGCGGCACGGCCTCCGCGGCGGGCTCGGCGCCGTCGTCGCCGCAGGCGACGAGCCCGAATGCGAGCAGCGTGGCGAGCAGGATTCGGGGCAGCACAACCATGGGTGTTTCGAACGGGCTCGAGCCACCCCTGTCAAGCCGCTGGAGACGGGCATCTTGGCCCGCCTGTGCCGGGCCGCGGCTTTTCGGAGGTCCGGTAGGCTGCTGGGGCCCCCGTGGCGACTTTGCCTGGCGGGCACGTGGCGGCCGCGACCACCCGATAGGCGGGTCCGGCCGATCCCGCTGAACCCGAAGGTGGCTCCGGCCCCGTTCGGCCTGCACCGCCCCCTCACCACTGACGCCCCCCAATCGGTCGCGATGTTCTTTCGCGCGGCGGTCGCGAAGAGAGCGGGTCCTAGGCGACGAAGTCGAACCTGAGCTGTCGGTCGCAGTTGTGCCGCCCCTCGTGACGCTTTCCGCGCCGCTTCGCCGTCTCCGGTGAGGATCGGCGCCCGCCGTCCGTCAACCGCAATCCCGGCACTGGCTCCAACCGTTCCTGCGGCGCCTGCGCAGCGCCGTTCGGCGCCGTCACCGCCGTCGGCGTCACCAGCACGAGCGCAGGTGTGACGGCGAGTGCTCGGCCTTCGACCGCGGCCGTGCCCGCCACCTCGTACGCCTCGAAGTCGGCAACGACGGCTGCAGTCTGCGTCTGCCGCCGATCCCTTTCCGCCGCGTCTAGGCCGGCGTCCGCGCTCAGGCAACGGGCCAACTCGCCGCGCCAAGCCCAGCCGAGTCGCATGGCCATGTTCCCGCCGAAATCCAATTCTTCGCGCAGATGGGCGTTGA
>CAZKKP010000717.1:0-1895 GCA_964553295.1 uncultured Thermoanaerobaculia bacterium
CGCTGCCGCCGCCCTCCAGCGACAGCCGCATCTGGTAGTCGAGCGCGACCTCATACGGCAGGCCGTCCTTGCCCAGGGGCGGGGTGAAGGCGTCGACGAAGATCAGTCGGATGCGGCCGCGCTCGGGGCGCCTCCGGGCCTGCACGTTGATCGTGTTCATCAACTGGATGACGCCGACCTCGGTCCACGCCGGGGCGTCGGCCGGGGCGCCGGGAAGCGCGATCCGGCGGCGGACGCGGACGGTGGGCGCGCCCTGGCCGCGCCAGGTCCAGTCGCGGTCGAGCACCATCTGGGCGACGTTCAGCCACTGGCCCGCGAGCTCGCCCGGCTCGGCGAGCTCGAGGCTGCTGGCGTCGGGCGCGGCGTGGTGGGTGAGGCCGGCGCAGCCGAAGGCTACCCGCTCGCCCTCGCGGCCGAGGAGCATCGCGCCGTCGGCCACGAGGTCGGCGGCGACGGCCAGCCGGTCGACGAGCACGGACGAGGGATGGTTCTGCGCCACGGTGGCCGAGACCGCGGCACGGACGCCGACCGGATCGTGGCGGAGCAGCACCGAGCGGAGCGTGTCGGCATCGGGCAGGACGGCAATCGGCGCCGTCTCGCTGGCGGCGACGGCGTGGAGCTCGATGGCATCCACGTCGCCGCGGCGCGTGGCGTCGCTGGCGAAGTACGACAGGTCGTTGCGGCCGATCGCCGACATCTCCAGCCGGATGTCGCGGGAGTAGACCAGCGGCGCCGCGCCGGTGACGGCGCCCTCGGCGCCGAGCTGGAGCGAGACGTCGAGGTCGCGGTAGTCGGCGGCCTCGTGCCAGTCGAAGGTAAGCGCCAGAGGCTGGGCGGGATCGCTCGGGAAGGGACGGGTGGTCGTGTACCACTCGACCCAGCCGCTGCGGTCGGCCGCCGGGTCGAAGGCGGGCGCACGCAGCAGGACCCGGAGCCGCAGGAAGGCGGTGTCGGGGTCACGGATCGCGGGGTAGGTGGCGTTCGCCGGGTCGGCGTCGTTCGCGGCGATCTGGGCGAGCAGCGCCGCGCGCGCCGCAGGGCCGGCCGCGAACACCGCCTCGGGGTAGCCGAGGGGCGGACGAGTGACCTGAATCGAGGAGATCGAGCCGTCGGCCTGCGGCGCGGCGGTCGCGATGACCGGGCGGCGGGGCGGGACGTGCCGCTTCATGTGCAGCAGCGTCACCGGCGCCTCGCCCTCGCGCACCGGATCCTCGGCGAGGTCGGGGCCGCCGCCGGTGGCGTCGGCCAGCCGCACACGAAACTCGTAGCGGCTGCCGTAGCGCAGGTCGGCCCCGGCGAGGTCGACGGACACGTCGAGCTCGGGCGGATCGCCCGCTGCGGGCGGCGGCGCCTGCATCAGGCGGCGATCCTCGAGGGTCTCCATGACCAGCGAGCCGCCGCGCCAGATCGCGAACCAGGGCGGCAGCCAGAGCTGGTCGTCGATCTCGGTGGGGTGCACCTCGACCCAGCGCTCCTCGACGGCGGTGCCGAGGTCGACGCCCAGGTCGAAGGGCGAGGCCACGCGCGACAGCGTCGTCCAGGGCCCGGCGCCGGCCGGGCGCACGTCGACCCGGTAGCCGAGGATGCCGCGCGGCGCGACGACGTTGCTCTGCCCGTCGGGCGGGGCGCCGAGGGCGCGGTTCTGGCCCTCGAGGATGTCCTCGTCGTCCCAGGCGAGCTGTACCCCCTCGTCCCGCGGGGCCGAGGCGCTGGCGCCGTCCTCGTCCAGCATGTCGACGCCGAGCGGCTGGCGCACGTGGACGATCTTGGAGAAGCCGTCGTCGAAGCGGAGCGCCTCGGCGAAGACCCGGTCGACGTCGCCGAGGGTGGCGGCCTCCGCCGCGTCGGCGGCAACCGGGAACACCACGGGCGTGAAGATCGGCCGCGTCGTGGTC
>CAZKKP010000718.1:0-1895 GCA_964553295.1 uncultured Thermoanaerobaculia bacterium
TCTACCCCTGGCAGCAGCGGATTTCGCCGATTCTGCTCTTGAAGAGGACGGTGAAATGAGAAGCCCTGACACCGCCTGGGACAACGCCTGTTCGAAGGAGCACTAAATCTCACGCGATGGCGACTCCCCGCAACCGACTGAGCCAGCGTCACTTCCGGCCCAGTCCCACCTCGAGCCCACCCCTACCGCTGGCTTCCCAGTAACAACTCTACCCGGAGGCGAGGTCGGTGTCCGGGACGAGCTGGAATCCGAGGTCCTTGGCCATTCGCGAGACGGAGCGGAGTCGTCTTTGGAGGAAGCGCTGGTCGTAGGCGGCCTGTCCGACATCGTGGTAGGGGCTTCGGGTCTTGAGCATGCGGTAGATGATCTTGGCGAGCTTGTAGGCGGTGGCGGTGTTGGCCTTCGGTGCGCCGATGCGAGCTCTCAGCCGCCGGTAGAAGGCGCCGAGGGCGGACTTGGAGTTGGCGAGTCCCCGAGCCGCCAGGCGCAGGGCGTTGGCGGCCCGTTGGGCGTTGGACTTGGTGGACGAGCGCAGGAGACGATGGCCGGAGCGCCGGGGGTTGGGCGCGAGGCCGAGCCAGGACCCGAAGGCTTTCTCGCTGCGCCACGGGGACATGTCGGTGCCGATCTCGGCGAGCACGGTCAGCACGGTATTGGCGGCGATTCCGTCGATGGCGGTCAGGTCGACGCCGGCGAGACGGAGACAGTGGCCGTGAGCGTCGAACCCGAACGGGTGCGGTGACTGGTCGCGCTTTTTACGGGGCGTGGGCGCCTTCGGGTCCGGCTCGGGCTGCGGTTCGCGGGCGGCGACGAGGCTCTGAAGAACCGCGTCGATGTGCTGGTCGCAGGCTTGGATGCGCCCGCTCAGATAGCGGAAATGGTCGAGAGCCTGGGCCAGGGCAAACAGGTGCTCCTCGCGCCAATGACCGTGCAGAGCGCGGGCGATCTCCTCGCGGCTGCGAGAGCACCGCCAGTTGCGAAGCTGGCTCAGCCGATCCGGGTCCCGCTCGCCGCCGAGGATGGCCTCGATGATGGCCAGGCCGGTGGTGCCCGTGATGTCGGCGACCACCTCCGTCAGCTTGACGTTCATCAGCTCCAGCGCCTGCTGCATGTGCTGGATCGCACGGGCGGCGTCCGCCACCCAGCGATTCCGCTGGCGCATGTACGAGCGTAGCGTCGCGATGTCCGCCTCGGGCAGGAAGGCAGGCTTGAGCAAACCGTACGAGTGGAGCTGCTGAATCCACTGACAGTCGGAGATGTCGCTCTTGCGCCCGGCCACCGATCCCGAAGCACCTCGTACGCCGCGACCCAGTACACCCCCGTCGACTCCATCGCCACCGTTTCGATCCCGCACGCGAGCAGCCACTCGGCCATCGCCTCCAGATCCGCCGTGAAGGCCTGAAACTCCCGCACCGGCCGCTCATCGAGCGACTCGTCGACCGCCACCCAGTGACTGCGGCTGCCGACGTCGATGCCCGCGGCTCGAGGATGCACTCGCTCGAGCGCTTTCCCGCCACGCCGCCTGCGCTTCTTCATGCCTCGCCTCCTTGGAAGGGGTTTCCACAGGGACCGAGGTGGGGGCGCTCCTACTGCAAACTCTTCCCAACGGGGTCTCCGGACCAAACGGCCCGCGCCACCAAGTCCTCACGCGCCGGCCCACGACCAGGCTTTTTGTCGGGCTCTTGAGGCTCCAAAGCAAACACGGTCTCTTCTCGATCCCGAAACAATTCTCCCACGCCGCGACCGCTGCCACCAGCGCTGTTACTCGGCCGCCTCACCGCGGGACCGCGACCCGCGTCCCCCGCTTTTTGGCAACGAGAGAGCAACGATAGACCGGCTGCAACGATATTGCAGAATGTCTATGCCTATAACCGCTTTGAAATCAAGGAGTTATG
>CAZKKP010000719.1:0-414 GCA_964553295.1 uncultured Thermoanaerobaculia bacterium
GGCGGCACGCTGTTCCTCGACGAGGTCGGCGAGTTGCCGCCCGACGTGCAGACGATGCTGCTGCGCACGCTCGAGACCTCCGAGCTCTTCCCGGTCGGCTCGAACACGGCCCAGCGCGCCGATGTCCGACTGATCGCCGCCACCGACTCGGACCTCGAGGCCAAGGCCCACAGCGGCGCCTTCAGAGAGCCGCTCCTCCACCGGCTGGCGGCCTACGAGATCTGGCTCGCGCCGCTGCGCGAGCGGCGCGACGACATCGGGCGGCTGGTGGTCCACTTCGCGCTGCAGGCCCTCGCCGCGACCGGCCAGGCGCCGAGGCCGGAGGGTCCGCAGTGGCTGCCGGCCGGGCTGATAGCACGCCTGTGTCGCTACCGCTGGCCGGGTAACGTCCGCGAGCTGCGCAACGTCGTCTGG
>CAZKKP010000719.1:424-1650 GCA_964553295.1 uncultured Thermoanaerobaculia bacterium
CAGCCGCGGCCTCGACCGCCTCGAGGTCGGCCCTCGCCTGGAGCGTCTGCTGGCGGATCACGCCGCCGTCACCGCAGATCCAGCGCCCGTGGTCTGCGGCCCGAGCGCGCCAGCCCGGGCCAGGCTCACCGAGTCTGAGCTGACCGACGCCCTTGCCGCCAACGGTTGGGACGTCGCCGCGACCGCCCGCCAGCTCGCGCTGTCGCGCGCGAGCCTGTATGACCTGATCCGCCGCAGCCGCACCCTGCGCACCGCGGCCGACCTCGGGACCGACGAGATCGATCAGGCCCTGGCCCGAGCCGACGGCGACCTGGACGCCGCCGCGGCCGAGCTGCGGGTGTCAGCACGGGGGCTGCGGAGGAGGGTGAAGGGGAGTGAGGGGTGAGGAGTGAGTGGTGAGGGGTGTGAGGGGACGTCGGGCGACGTCGGGGCGACGTCGGGTGGGGGCGCTGGAGGGTGAAGGGCGGTGGAGATCCTGGCACGGCGGCTGCAGCGGTGTCGATCACCGTGGCGCGCCCGCTGCCCGAGCGCGCGCCGCAGGGATGCGGAGGACGACCACGAGCCTTGCCTGAGCTCCAGGCGACGGAGCAGCAACCGACGACCCGAAACAAGGAGGAGACCATGGTGGACGTGAGCTTCAAGATCATCTGGGATGGTGGCAGCCCGGGGTTGTGGAGAGGCAAGGTCGAGCCCGGCTCGAAGGTGGAGCTCTGGAATCGTTGCGCGGTCGATCTCGACATCGACCACCCCTATGGCGGCTCGCCGCAGCTGGTTCCGAAGGGCGGCTGGCGGACGCTCACGGTGTCGACGCCCACCGGCTCGAAAGACACGCTGACCGTCAGCCGGGCCCCTTCCGGTGGTTCCAGTCGGCATTTCACCGTGGAGGTGGGGAGCAGCGGACACTCCGAGAACGTGACTGACCTGGGATTCACCTTCCGCGAAGGGGCGGGGGGCGACATCGTCGTGGCGGTGGCCAGGAAGGCGGACCGCGACACAGTGAGGGACCCGGCGAAGGTCGAGATCGTCAACGGCGGCAAGGCCGCCGTGAACCTGGTCGCGCTCGCGAACGGCACCGTCGCCCGGGGCCCGTTCTCGGCGCCCGGCGGGAAGACCACCCTCCACGAGGTGGGCAAACCCCTGATCGGCGACATCTCGGTTGCGGTGATCGGCTGGGAGGGCCAGGAAGATCCCGGCCTGAGGGAGTCCGGCGGAACGGATCAGGGGGA
>CAZKKP010000719.1:1660-1895 GCA_964553295.1 uncultured Thermoanaerobaculia bacterium
GATTCCGTGACGACCGGGGATCGGGCCGGAGGATGGGCGGCCGCTCCGGCTCGTGGCTCGAGGTTCGACCCCCACTCGAAATCGAGGTGGTGGTTTCTTGTGAGGGCCGCGCGCAGCGCCTTGAGCGCCGGTGCCTGGTCGCCGCTCGACCCGCGGGCGCCGAGCAGCTCGAGCACGGCCCGGATGGCTTCCGCCTCGGCCAGCCCCGGCCGCGCCGCCAGTGCTCGGTCGGCAT
>CAZKKP010000720.1:0-1893 GCA_964553295.1 uncultured Thermoanaerobaculia bacterium
CGATCGCCGTCAGCTGCGTCCGGCCGGTGACGTGCACCCCGGCGGCGAGCAGTGCCTCGCGCTCGGGCCTGGTCAGGGGCATCTCAGACAGCGACTCCAGGGCCACCAGCTCGACCCAGGCGGCGCCGCCCCGGGCGGCGGTCAGCGCGCCGTGCGCGGCCACCGCGCCGCCGCCCACCACCGCCACCCGGCGGCCGCGGGGGTCGAACAGCCGAGGATTGCCGAGCCAGGCCAGCCCGACCACCGCCGCCTCCTCGCCGAGCACGCCCAGGGTGAGGGGGCGCTGTCGGCCGGTGGCGACCACCACGGCATCGTAGCCCTCGCGGCGGAGCGACTCCGGCTCGTCGACGCGGCGGCGGACCAGCTCGACCTCGCCGAGGCCGAGGACGAACGCCAGGTCGTCGTCGAGGATCTCCCGGGCGAGCCGGAAGTCGGGGATCGAGCGTGCCATGCCACCGGCCGCCCCGGCGTCGAAGATCGTCACCTTGTGGCCGCGCTGGGCGAGCACCGCCGCGGCGCCGAGACCGGCGGGGCCGCCGCCGACCACCGCCACGCGGCGTCCGGTGGGCGCCGCTCGGTCGAACTCCGGCGCCACCCCGAGCTGGCGCGCCCGGGTGACGATGGTCGCCTGGGCGGCGGGAATCTCGATCGGCCGGTCGAGGGCGGCGCGAGTGCAGCCGGCCATGCAGTGGGTGTCGGGGCAGACCACGCCGCAGACTCCGCCCAGGGGGTTGGCGGCGAGGATCAGCGTGGCGCCGCGCCGGAAGTCCTCGGGCCGGCCTCCTCGCACCGCCGCCAGGAAGTGGGCCGGCGAGCAGTGGGCCGGGCAGGCGTCGGCGCACGGCGTCGTGGCGCAGTTGAGACAGCGCTCCACCTCGGCCTGGAGGCGGGTGTCGGACAGCAGCTCGTTGCGTACGGTCATGCTCTCAATGTACACCGCGCCGCCGCGGTAGTCCCTCCCGGCGAAAGAGAGTAGGATCGGCGCCCTGGAGGCGCCGGTGGACTCTGAGAGAAGCAAGGCCCGCGACCACGCCCTCGAGCGCTGCCGCGAGCGCGGCATCGTGATCCCGACCCTGGCCGAGCAGCGCGATCCCTCGAAACTTCCTCTCGCGCTGCGCCGGCAAATCGCCGAGCTGGAGCTCGACGCCGTCGACCCCTTGAACCTGTTCCGCATCACCTGGCACAACGATCCCTCGAACGGAGGTTTCGGCAGGGTCAACGCCCTCGAGCTGCCGCCCGAGCTCACCGGCGTACCAGCCCGGGTCATCGGCCTGGTCGGCCGCCACTTCCCGACCGGCTCGCACAAGGTCGGCGCCGCCTTCGGCTGCCTGGCGCCGCGGCTGGTCTCCGGCGGCTTCGACCCGACGGTCCACCGGGCGGTCTGGCCCTCGACCGGCAACTACTGTCGCGGCGGGGTCTTCGACTCGGTGCTGCTGGGCTGCGAGACGATCGCCATTCTGCCCGAGGAGATGAGCCGGGAGCGCTTCAGCTGGCTCGAGGCGATGGGCGCCGAGATCATCGCCACCCCGGGCTGCGAGTCCAACGTCAAGGAGATCTTCGACGCCTGCTGGGAGCTCAGGCGCACCCGGCCCGAGGTCGTGGTCTTCAACCAGTTCGACGAGCTCGGCAACTACCTCTGGCACTTCTCGGTGACTGCGCCGGCGGTCGAGGAGGTCTTCCAGGCGGCTGCCTCAGCCTCGAGCCGACTCGCCGGCTGGGTCTCGGCCACCGGCTCGGCGGGCACGCTGGCCGCCGGTGACGCGCTGAAGGACCGCCACCCCGGCTGCCGGATCGTCGCCGCCGAGGCCCTGCAGTGCCCGACGCTCTATGCCTGCGGCTTCGGCGGTCACCGCATCGAGGGCATCGGCGACAAGCACGTGCCGTGGATCCACA
>CAZKKP010000721.1:0-1887 GCA_964553295.1 uncultured Thermoanaerobaculia bacterium
CGGCGAGCCGAGGATGCCCTCGAGCCCGGCCCGGCCGGTGTGGTAGCGCTGGGTCTGGAAACCCTCGCGCTCGAGCGCCAGGGCGAGGCTCGCCGCGAGGTCGGCGTCGTCCTCGACGAGTGCGATCCGTTCGCGGGCCATGGTCGTCCTCCCGGCTCCCCGGTGGTGGGCGGTCAGCCCTCGGGGAACTCCTCCTTGTGCTTGCGCTCACCGCCGTCGATGGCGGTGTGGCGCACGTCCTGGGCCTCGGCGAGGTAGATCACCTCCTCGGCGATGTTGGTCGCCTGGTCGGCGATGCGCTCGACGAAGCGGGCGATGAAGATCAGGTCCAGCGCCCGGGTGATGATCGCCGGGTCCTCCATCATGAAGGTCAGCAGCTCGCGGAAGACCTGCACATAGAGACCGTCGACCTCGTCGTCGCGCCGGATCACGTCGCGCGCCAGTGCGGTGTCCCGGGTGACGAAGGAGGTGATGGAGTCGGCGACCATCGCCCGCGCCACCGCGAGCATCCGCGGCAGGTCGATGAGCGGCTTCACCGGCGGCCGGACGTTGAGATGGAGCACCCGCTGGGCGATGTTCACCGACTGGTCGGAGATCCTCTCCAGCTCGGGCCCGATCTTGATGGCGACCAGGACGAAGCGCAGGTCCGAGGCGGTCGGCTGGTAGCGGACGATGAACTCGGCGGCCAGCCGGTCGATGAGCACCTCGAAGCGGTCGACCTCGTCGTCCAGGTCGATCACCGACTGGGCCAGGGCCGAGTCACGCTCCTGCAGGGCGCGGCTGACGTCGTCCAGGGTCTTCTCGGCGAGCCCGGCCATCGTCAGCACGGTCTCCTTGATCTCGGCGAGCTCGTTCTCGAACTGTCGCTGCATGGTGGCTCCTCGGGGAACCCGCAAGGATCCGCCGGTGCGGGAGGCAGCGGGGCGGGTGGGCGGCGTGGGTTCCGGCATCTTCATGGTAGCAACCAGAAGCCCTAACCGAAGCGGCCGGTGACGTACTCCTCGGTCAGGGTCTGCCCGGGCTTGGTGAACATGGTGGTCGTGTCGGAGACCTCGACCAGCTCGCCGAGCATGAAGAAGGCCGTGAAGTCGGCGATCCGCGCCGCCTGCTGCAGGTTGTGGGTGACGATCACGATGGTGTAGCGCTCCTTGAGCTGGAGCAGGGTCTCCTCGATCTTGGCCGTGGAAATCGGGTCCAGGGCCGACGCCGGCTCGTCGAGCAGCAGCACCTCGGGCTGGTTGGCCAGCGCCCGGGCGATGCACAGCCGCTGCTGCTGGCCGCCGGAGAGGTCGAGGGCCGAGGCGTCGAGCCGCTCCTTGACCTCCTCCCAGAGGTCGGCCTGCTTGAGGGAGCGCTCGACGATCCCCTCGAGCTCGCTGCGGTTCCGGACCCCCGCCATGCGCGGGCCGAAGCTGGCGTTGTCGCGGATCGACATCGGGAACGGGTTGGACTTCTGGAAGACCATCCCGACCCGGGTCCTCAGGCGCTCGAGGTCGACCCCCGGGGCGTTGATGTCGAAGCCGTCGACCCGCACCTCGCCGGTCACCCGGACGCCCTCGATGACGTCGTTCATGCGGTTGAAGCAGCGCAGGAAGGTCGACTTGCCGCAGCCGGAGGGGCCGATCAGGGCAGTGATGCGATGCTCGGGCATGTCCAGGGAGATGCCCCGGAGGGCGTGCGTCGGCCCGTAGTAGAGGTGCAGGTCGCGGGCGGAGAGCATGACGCGGGTGTCGGTCATCTCAGTCCTCACACCGCCTGGCCGCGATAGGCGGCACGGAGTCGCCGGCGGACGACGATCGCCGTCAGGTTCATGAGCACGACGAGGGCGAGCAGCACCGCCGTGGTCGCGAAGGCCATCGGCTTGGCCGCCTCGACGTTGGGCGACTG
>CAZKKP010000722.1:0-1877 GCA_964553295.1 uncultured Thermoanaerobaculia bacterium
CGCGATGGCGACGGGGTGAGCTGAGCCGATGCGCGCCGCACCGGGTTGGGGCTTCGAGCGGGGGATGGTGGTGCGCGAGCTCGGCGCCGCTGCGGCCCCGGCGGTGCTCTGGCTGCACGGCCTCGGCGAGTCCGGGCTGTGCTTCGAGCGGGTGCTCGGCGAGCCGACCCTGCGGAACCTGCGGCACCTGGTGCCCGACCTGCCAGGGTATGGCCGGAGCCCCTGGCCCGAGACCCCGCCGACCCTCGCCGCCGTCGCGGACCACCTCGCCGGGTGGCTCGGGGACCGTGGCGAAGGGCCGGTCGCGGTGGTCGGCCACTCGATGGGCGGGGTGGTCGCGACCCTTCTCGCCGAGCGCCATCCCGAGGTGCTGAGGTCGGTGGTGGACGTCGACGGAAACCTCTCGCCGGGCGACTGCGCCTACAGCGGCGAGGCCACCGGCCACGAGCTCGAAGCCTTCGTGGAGGAAGGGTTTGACCGTCTCCGGGCGCGAGTGTACGCCCTCGGCGCCGACGACGAGGCCCACCGCGGCTACTGGGCGAGCCTGCGCCTCGCCGACCCCGCGACCTTTCACCTCCATGCCCTCGAGCTGGTCGAGCTGTCGGCCGCCGAGGAGCTCGCCGGCCGCCTCGCGCAGCTTCCGATGCCGGTGCTCTATGTTGCTGGATCTCCAGGAGGTGCGTGCGCCCGCTCGATCGAGCTGCTGGCCGCCGCCGAGGTGCCGACCCTGCTGGTCGGGCCCTCCGGCCACTGGCCGTTCGTCGACCGGGCGGCGTTCTTCGCTGCAGCCGTCCGCGACCGCCTTTGCTGACCGCAGGGCTGGCGAGGAGCGGTTCTTCGAGCTATAATGTTCTCAAAGCCGGCGTCTCTGGGGCGTTCGTTGGGTCGTTCGGTCAGTGGGTCGCTGGCTCGAGGTGTCGCTGACGCAGTTTCTTCCACAGCTCAAACAAGGGGGTGCCCGATGCAGCGTGACCGAGCCATCGACCCACCCCGATTCCGGCCGTACGGTCGAAGGAGCATCGCCAGGATTCCAGGCATCGAGAATCTCAGCCACGAGCAGCGAGTCTCTCTGGAAGCGGTCTCCGCCGTCCTGCCGTTTCGGGTCAACGACTATGTCGTCAAACACCTCGTCGACTGGGGCGACATACCGCAAGACCCGATGTACCAGCTTACCTTTCCCCAGGCGGGCATGCTCGAGCCCCAGGACTTCGCGCGGCTCCGCGACCTCGTCGGTCGCGGCGAGCCGAGCGACCTGGTGCAGGCCGTGGCGCGCCGGATCCAGGAGCGGATGAACCCGCACCCGGCCGGCCAGAAGAAGCTCAACGTCCCCGAGGTCGACGGCGAGCCCCTGCCCGGATGCCAGCACAAGTACCGCGAGACGGTGCTGTTCTTCCCTGCCGCCGGCCAGAGCTGCCACTCCTACTGCACCTACTGCTTCCGTTGGGCCCAGTTCGTCGGCATCGAGCACCTCAAGTTCGCGAGCCACGAGGTCGGGTCGCTGGTCCGCTATCTCGAGCAGCACACCGAGGCGTCGGATGTGCTGCTGACCGGCGGCGACCCGCTGGTCATGAGCACCAAGGTGCTGCGGCGCAACCTCGAGCCGTTGCTCGACCCGGCCCTGGAGCACCTGCGGTCGATCCGCGTCGGCTCCAAGGCGCTCGCCTACTGGCCCTACCGTTTCGTCACCGACCCCGACGCCGACGACCTGCTCCGCCTCTTCGAGGAAGTGCAGGCGAGCGGCCGCCGGCTGGCCATGATGGCCCACTTCTCCCACCCGCGGGAGCTGTCGACGCCGATCGTCCGGGAGGCGATCCGGCGGGTCCGCGGTACCGGCGCGGTGATCCGCTGCCAGGCCCCCCTGATCCGCCACGTCAACG
>CAZKKP010000723.1:0-1874 GCA_964553295.1 uncultured Thermoanaerobaculia bacterium
TCGGCGCGCATCCGCTCGACACTGGCCCGGCAGAGCTTCGCCCCGGGCAGCGACGCGAGCTCGAGCGCAGCCGTCGCCTGGGCGTCCGCCGCCGCCAGCCAACGCTCCGGGTCGTGCCCTTCGCGGACCCGGAACATGCCACGGTAGTAGCTCACCCAGCTCAGGTTGAGGTGAAGGTACGGGTGGCGTGGGCTGCGCTCGATCGCCTCCCGAAGCTCCCGTTCTGCGAGCTCCAGGAGGAGCGTCGGGTCCCCTCCCTGCTCCCACCGCTGAACCGCCTGCAGGAGCAGCACCTCGCCGATCCCGCTGGCGAAGTGGGGAAGCGCCGGGTTGGTGGACTGTCCCAGGCGGTAGAAGTGGAGCGAGCGCTCGGCATCGTCGGGGTCGAGGAGGTCCGACATCGGGTCTCCGCCCTGGGCGATCCTCAGATAGCAGCGGCCGAGGTGGAAGCAGGGCGCCGCAGGGTTCTCAGGGTTTCGCTCGACCGCGTTCTCGAGCACCACCACGGCCTTGCGGAGTCCCTCGACGGGGTCGGCCACGCCGGGCAGCAGGGCGAGGTACATCAGGCATTGACCGAGGTTGCTGAGGGCGGCGTGGGGGTTGGGGTGAACCGCTGCGGCTGCGCGGTAGGCGTCCGCCGCCTTCTCGAGGTCGCTCCGGGCGTCCTCGCCGGCGATCATCCGGACCTTGCCGCGGCTGTCGTGGAGGATGCCGACGGCGTTGAGGTGGCGATAGCCGCGATCCACCTCGGCGACCCTGGCGAGGGCCTCGAGCCCGGACTCGGCCGCTGCCGGCGTCGCGCCCCGGTCTACCCGCAGCAGCCAGTCGGCCCGGCTGGCCTGGATCACCCCCGCCTCGAGCCAGGCCGATGAAGGATCGGCCGCGCGCTCGGCGGCTCGGGTCGCCGCCGTCAGCGCCAGGTCGAGCTCCGGCCCCGGGTCCTCCGAGCGCAGGCGCAGGCTCTCGGCGCGGCGATGATGCAGCCGCGCCTCGAGCAGAGCCACCCGTGCGTCCTCCGGGACCACCACCGCCGCCGCCGCCGCCTGCTCGAGCCCCGATGCGAGGTCGGCGGCGCTGTCCGCGCCGGTCAGCTCCTCGGCGAGCATTCGCAGCACGTACAGGTGACCCGCCGCCAGGTAGCCCCGGGGGTCGCTCTCGGCCACCCGCTGCGCCGCGAGGTAGGCCGCCAGGGCGCGGGCGGCCTCATCCTCCGCCTCGGCGGCGCGGCCCGCCTCGGCGTGCTGCTGCGCCAGCTCGCGGTGGATGTCGCCCCGCAGCAGGCTCGCCTCGTGCCTCCACGGTGTCGTGATGTCGTCCAGCCGCTCCAGGGCGGCGTCGTAGCGTTCCTCGTGGAAGGCGATGAGCGCCTCGAGGTAGTGGTCCGCCTCCTCGTCGGCGCCCAGGCTCCGCGTCATCAGCTCGATCGCCGGCCGCTGATACTCCCGGCGCAGCTCGTCGCGATGCTGCGCCCGCAGCTCGGCGTCGGCGACGGCCTGGGACTCGCCGAGGCGCTGCCGATACTGCAGGCTCAGGGTCAGGCCCAGGGCGTGGGCGATCCGCGGGTCCCGGGGATCGGCTCGCCATGCCAGCTCCAGGTGACGGCGGGCCTCCTCGAGGTTGTCGAGGGCCAGGTGAGCCCGGCCCAGGGCGTAGTGTCCGGGTCCCTCCGCGATCGAGCCCAGCTCCTGGATCTTGGCGCCGATCGCCGCCATCCGCAGACGCAACCGGGCCAGGTCCGGGCCGAGGTCGTGGCGCGGCGACATCTGCGAGTAGCGGATTTCCGCCTCGAGCCCCTCCACCTGAGCGGAGAGGTCCCGCACCACGCGCTCGCGAGCCGTTGCCCGCCACCGGGTAAAGCCCCCCCAGGTCACCGC
>CAZKKP010000724.1:0-1871 GCA_964553295.1 uncultured Thermoanaerobaculia bacterium
GCGACCCGCCGGTCGAGGCCGTGCGCCGTCCCGAGCCGCCGGCCGAGGTCGGCGAGGGCGAGCCCGGCCAGCGGGGTGCCGCGGGTGCGGCAGGGGCCGACGGTTCGGGAACGCTCCTCGGGCAGCAGCGCGACCGCCGCATCGACCGCCTGCTGAGCCATCGCCCGCCAGGTCGTCAGCTTGCCGCCGGACACCGAGAGCACGCCCTTCTCCTCCCAGACGTCCTCCTCGCGGCTGGCCTCGGCAGGGTCGTCGGCATGGACGTCGAGGATCGGCCGCAGGCCGGCGAAGGCGCCGCGCAGGTCGCCGCGCTGGACCGCCGCGCCGGGGAAGGCAGCCCGCACCGCCCGCAGCAGGTAGTCCACCTCGGCCGCGGTCGGTCGCGGGTCGTCGAGGTGGCCGTCGTGATACTGGTCGGTGGTGCCGAGCAGAATGCCCTCGGGGTGGGGGATGACGAACACCGGCCGGCCGTCGTCGGCCGCCGGGAAGGTGACGGCGGTCTCGATCGCCAGCAGCCGGCGCGGCAGCACCAGGTGAATGCCCCGCGACGGGCGCACCCGGGTCTCGCGGCGGCCGAGCCGGTCGCGCACCGAGTCGGTCCAGACGCCGGCGGCGTTGACCACCAGGGCGGCGCGGATCTCGAGGTGCTCGTGGCGCTCGAGGTCGTGGACGGTGACGCCGACGACTCGACCGGCGCTGTCGTGCAGGGCGCCGTCCACCTCTGCCCGGGTCAGCACGGCGGCGCCGTAGGCATGGGCGGTGGCGGCCACCGCCAGGGTCAGCCGGGCGTCGTCGGTCACGGCGTCGGTGTAGGCGAGGGCGCGGTCGAGTCCCTCGGTGGTCAGGCCGGGGGCGAGCCGCCGGACCTCGTCCAGCGCGAGCTGCGCGTGCTTCTCCGGTCGTCCGGTGAGCTGGTCGTACATCCACAGCCCGAGGTCGACCTGCCAGCCGGGGGTGCGGTCGCCGCGGTAGGCCGGGTAGAGGAAGCGGACCGGGTGGACCAGGTGCGGGTCCAGCGCGACCATGCGGTCGCGCTCGCGGCAGGCCAGCCGGGTGATCCGGAACTGCATCTGTTTGAGGTAGCGGAGCCCGCCGTGGATCAGCTTGGAGGAGCGGGAGGAGGTCCCGGAGGCGATGTCCCCCTTCTCGACCAGCAGGGCCGAAAGGCCACGCTGGGCGGCGTCGAGCAGGATGCCGCAGCCGGTGATGCCGCCGCCGACCACCACCAGGTCGAGGGGCCCGGCGGTGGCCTCGAGCGCCGCCTCGCGCCAGCCGGGGTGGAACACTCAGGCCTCCAGATGGTCCTCCGGGTCGAGGAGGACGTGCGGGTTCAGGATGGAGTTGGGGTCGAGCCGGCGGGCCGCGGTCGCGACCAGGGCCCGGCCGAGGACGCCGGCCTCCGCGGGCCAGGCCGCCGCGTGCCACTGGCCGACGCCGTGGTGGTGGCTGAGGGTGGCGCCGCACTCGACCAGCGCCCGGTTGGCGGCGCGCTTGATCGTCGCCCAGCGGCCGAGGGTGGCCGCGGGGTCGCGGCAGGCGCGGAAGAAGAAGGTGAAGTAGAGGGAGGTCCCGTCGGGGTAGGGGTGGGAGACGTGGCAGAGCACCGCGACCCTCTCGTCCTGGGCCGCGAGGGCGCCGGCGATCGCGGCGCCGACCCGGGTGCGCACCTCGGGCGCGTCCGTCCAGGTCGCGGCGGTCTCCAGGGTGTCGGTCGCCAGGCCGCGGTCGAGCAGGCTCTCGCGCAGGTAGGGGTGGCGGAAGCGATCGCGCTGCCAGT
Organism: uncultured Thermoanaerobaculia bacterium; assembly: GCA_964553295.1. Lineage (GTDB taxonomy): Bacteria > Acidobacteriota > Thermoanaerobaculia > Thermoanaerobaculales > Sulfomarinibacteraceae > CAZKKP01. Next base: position 1,778 of record CAZKKP010000724.1, read on the forward strand.
GCTCGCCCGGTCCGCGACCGAGGGACACGCCGCGGTGACGGCGCACCACCTCGCGCGCCCGGGCCTGGGTGCGCCCGGTGTCGCGCTCGCTGCC
>CAZKKP010000725.1:0-1864 GCA_964553295.1 uncultured Thermoanaerobaculia bacterium
GGCCACGACCCCACCACGAAGCTCTTCGTCGGTCAGCTCGACCTCGACGCGGACGGCTACATCGTCACCGAGGCCGACTCGACCCGCACCTCTACCGAGGGCGTGTTCGCGGCCGGTGACGTGCAAGACCACGTGTACCGCCAGGCGATCACGGCCGCCGGCAGCGGCTGCATGGCGGCGATCGAGGCCGAGCGCTGGCTCGCCGAGCAGGGCGTCGAGTAGCCCGGCCGCAGTTGCACTCGAGAACGTTTCTCGCTATCCTCCGGCGTCCGGCTTCGCCGGCAGATCGGGGGCCGCCATGATCTCGTTCTCGGAAACCGCCATCGCCAAGGTCAGGGAGTTCTCCGCCCAGATGCCCGAGGCGGAGGGCCGCGACCTGCGCGTCTTCATCCAGGGCGTCGGCTGCTCGGGCTTCTCCTACGGCTTCACCTTCGACGAGCACCGCGACGGCGACACCGTGGTCGACGCCGGCGACCTGCACGTCCTGGTCGACCCGCACAGCGCGCCGCACCTCGCCGGCGCCCGCGTCGACTTCGTCGAGGACCACCGCGGCGCCGGCTTCACGGTCGACAACCCCAACGTCCCCGCCGCCTCGAGCTGCCACTCCGGTGGCTGCTCCGGCTGCGGCTGATCCCTGGCGATGGTCGACGACGCCGCCCGCCTCGAGGTGATCCGGCTCGGCCACCCGGCGCTGCGCCAGGTCGCCGAGCCGGTCCCCGAGGACTGGTTCGGCAGCGGTCGTCTCGACCGGCTGGTCCGGGACATGGTCCGCACGATGCTCGAGGCCGAAGGCGTCGGCCTCGCCGCTCCCCAGGTCGCCGAGCCCCTGCGCCTTTTCACCTACTGGCTGCCGGGCAGCGACGACGACCCGGGCCTGGCGCCGGTGGCCCTGGTCAACCCTGAGCTGCGGCCGGTCGGCGAGGAGCGGGTCGAGGGCTGGGAGGGGTGCCTGTCGATCCCCGGCCTGCGCGGCCTGGTGCCGCGCTACACGCGCCTCAAGGTCAAGGCGCGGACCCCGGAGGGCGAGATCATCTCACTCACCGCCGACGACTTCCATGCCCGGGTCATCCAGCACGAGCACGACCACCTCGAGGGCGTCGTCTTCCTCGACCGGATGACCTCGCCGGCGTCCCTCGCCTTCGAGGCCGAGTGGCAGCGCTACCTGCTTGCCGCGGCCGACGACGACTGAGCCGGACCCGCCGGCGGTGGCACAGGTGACGGACCCGCCGGCCGCCGGCCAGACTCGACAGGCCGGCTTCGCAGAGCCGACGCCCAGCGCCCTGCCGGTCGCTGCCGCCGCCGGCTGCGGCCTCGTCCTCGGCCTCTTCGAGATCACCAACACCAGTATCGGCTGGCACCTCGCCAGCGGCCGCTGGATGCTCGCCGAGCGCGCCGTGCTGCGCCAGGACCCCTTCAGCTTCACCGCCGCCGGCACGCCCTGGGTCGACCACGAGTGGCTGTTCCAGGTCGTCGTCGCCGTGGTCGAGGCGGCCGCCGGGCCGACCGGCCTGGTGCTGCTGCGCGCCGCGGTGGCCGCCGCCCTGGCGGCGCTGCTCTTCGCCCTCGGACGGCGCCAGGGTCTGCCCCCGGCGGCAGCGCTGCTCTTCGCGGTGCTCGCGGTCTGGGGCGCCCGGCCGCGGCTCTTCGTCCGCCCCGAGCTCGCCACCCTGGTGCTGCTGCCCCTGGTGCTCTTCCTGGTGCTCGAGCGCCCCCTGCCCCCGGCCCGCCGGCTGCTGCTGCTCGCGGCGCTGCTCGCCCTCGGCGCCAACCTGCACGGCGGCATCCTGGCCGCCGGGCCGCTGGTCATCGGCATCGCCGCGGCCCAGCTCGCCCAGAGCTGGCGGCAGCGCCGTCCGCTGCGCCC
>CAZKKP010000726.1:0-1854 GCA_964553295.1 uncultured Thermoanaerobaculia bacterium
CCTGCCACTCCACCGCCGCCTGGGGCGACGCCTGGGTGGGCGCCAGCAGCCACTGGTAGGTCTCGGGCAGGCGCCCGTCCACCGTCGCGCCGGCGGCCTTGCACTGGGTCTCCGCCTGCCGCACCTGGTGCGGGTCGAGGTTGAGGGTGTCCTTTTCGGCGAGGATGGACTGCCACGCCAGGAACCGGCGCAGCGCGTCGTCGAGGTCCTGCAGCCGCACCTTGTCCGCCGCCAGGAAGACGAGGGTGTTGCGGAACAGCCGCGGCGCGCTGCCGCGCATCTCGAGGATCGCCTTCGCCGCGGTCTCGGCGGCGTTGCCCGCCTCCTTGCTGTAGGGATGCTCGGACGACAGCACCACCAGTCGGGCGTCGTGGTCGTCGGGCACGTCGGCGCTCGAGCGCGGCAGGGCGTGGATGCGGTCGAAGTCCCCCGCTCGCCGCAGGTCGGCGCGCAGCCGGTCGTCGAGCTCCTGGGCCACCTTGTCGGGGTCGCGCTTGAGCTGCTCGGCCCGGTCCTCGGCGAGCTTGGTCACGGTGGGCTGGGTCGAGTACCAGTAGCGCGGGCCGTCCTGGTAGAGGTGGGTCGCCGCCGCGGCGAGGCGGCGCATGGCGTCGCCGAACACCGCCGGGGGCTCGCCGGGCATGACGCAGCCCAGCTTCACCTGCCGGTCTTCGATGCCGCGGTGGGCCGCCGCCGAGGTGGGCGCCGAGCCGAGGTAGATGGTGCGCGCCACTCGCCGGGCGGCCGACAGCTTGCCGAGGTTCGGCAGCTCGGCGTCGAGCCTCATCGGCAGCGAGCCCGGGCCGTCGACGTCCTTCTCGAGGATCGGCGCCCAGTTGTCGGAGAGGTAGCGCGTCAGCTCCGACTGCACCCTCGGGTCGTCGATGGGGATGGTCGAGGGAAGAATGAGCGGGCTGCGGTCGCCTTTCTCCCAAAGGCTGTGGATCACCGCCGCCATCAGGCGCAGCACGCCCCGGGTGCGCTGAAACTTCACCAGAGTCGACCAGCCGCCGTAGAGCTGGTCGAAGATCTCGGGATGAATCGGGTAGGCGGCCTGGATCCGCCGCTCGTAGTCGCCGCTCCGGCACTCGAGGGGGAACTCGGCGCTCTGGGCGCGGTAGAGGTCGGCGAAGGCCCTTGCCGTGACGTCCCGCTGCTTGAATGCCTCGGGCCCCGGCAGGGGCTCGAAAAGCCGCCGCCGGACGATCTCGAACCCTTCCTCGGCGGTCGCGGGCCGCCACGACGACTCCACCCGACCAACCACGTTGCGCAGCCGGTCGAGGGCCTCGCGGCCGCGAACGCCGCCGACCTCGGAGTCATCCACTCGCGAGTGTGGCGAGCCCTGGGTGTCGGAGGCCGGCAGCGAGATCACCAACAGGCAGTTGCCGGCGGCCTTGGCCGACTCGGTCAGCGCCTGGGCGAAGGTGAACTGGGTCTCGAAGCCGCCCGCCGGCAGGTCGCTCTGGTCGTGGAGCTGGCGGGCGTAGGCCACCCACTCGTCGATCAGCACGAGGCACGGCCCGTACTCCCGGAACAGCTGGCGCAGCACGTCGCCGGGGCTGGTCGCCTTCTCGTCGTCCGCCTGCACGCGGGCGTAGGCCTCACGCCCGCCGAGCTGGTAGGCGAGCTCGCCCCACAGCGTCCGTACCACCGTGCCGTCGGGCTTGGTCACCGGGTTGCCGGGGGAGATCTTGTTGCCCACCAGCACCACCGTCCGCGCCCGGGGCAGCTCCTTCTCGCCGGCCTCGGCGAGCACCTCGTCGACCCCCGCCAGCTCCCGCGACGGGGTGCCGGAGACGAGGTGGTAGAGGGCGAGCATCGAGTGGGTCTTGCCGCCGCCGAAGTTGGTCTGCA
>CAZKKP010000727.1:0-1848 GCA_964553295.1 uncultured Thermoanaerobaculia bacterium
GGTGGTGCGCCTGGCGAGCTTCGCGCTGCTCGCGGCGGCGGCGTGGACCTGGCACAGCCACCGCGAGATGCGGGTTGCGACCGCGCCCGCCGGCACCCTCACCGTGGTCGCCCTGCTCGGGGTGCTGCAGTCGCTCCGGTGGCCCGGGGCGGTGTTGGCGGCCCTCTCCCCGGAGCACGCGGCGCTGGCCGGCGCGGGGCCCGGGACGCTCTCCCTGGCGCCCGAGGTCAGCCGTGCCATGGCCTGGTCCTGGCTCGCGGTCGCCGCCCTGGTGCTGACCGCCGCGGTGGCCGGAACGACGCGGCCGGCGCGCCGGGTGCTCGCCGCCGGGGTGGTCGGCACGGCCCTGGTCCAGGCGCTGTACGGGATCCGCCAGTGGATCGGCAGGGCTGACGAGATCTGGGGGGTCGAGGTGGCGGGCTCCGGCCGCCTGCGCGGCAGCTTCGTCAACCCCGACCACACGGCGTTGCTGCTCGAGATCGCCCTGGCGGTCACCCTGGCCTGGCTCTGGGTCGGGTACCGCCATGGACGGGACGCTCCCCTGGATCGCCGGCTGATGCTGGTCACGCCACCGCTGCTGGTGTGGCTGCTGCTGTTCGCCAGCCTGAGCTTCACCGGCTCGCGGGCCGGGCTGGTTGCCGCCATCGCCGGGTCGCTGGCGACCGCCGCGGTGCTGGCGGCGCACCAGAGGCGGATCGAGGTGGGTGCGCTCGGGCTGGCCGTGCCCGCCCTCGGCGTCGGCGCGGTGGTGGCGGTGGGACTGCAGGCGGGCCTCGGTCGCTGGCTGGCGACCTCGGGGTACGAGCTGACCTGGAACGTGCGCCTCGAGGCGTACCAGGCGGCCTTCGCCCTGTGGCAGCGTTTCCCCTTCACCGGCAGCGGTCTCGCCAGCTTTCGCGAGGCGTTTCCGCTGGTGCAGCCGGCGGCGCTCCCGGGGACCTGGTGGCACGCCCACAACGACCTGCTCGAGCTGCTCGCGACCATGGGCCTGGTCGGCGCCCTGACGATCGCCGCGGGTGTTGCCGCGACGCTCACCGTGCTCGCCCGCCGGCTGCGCGAGGCACGGCGCTCGGAGGACGCCGCCGCCGTCGCCGCGGCCTGCGGCGCGCTGGCCGCCGCTCTGGTGCACTCCTGCCTCGACTTCGGCCTCACCCTGCCGGCGAACGCCGTGGTGCTCGCCGTGGTCTGCGGCGCGGCGCTGGCGCGGGTCAGGGGCAACGGCTGAGTCCACGAACCCCGGCGACGCCCGCTGCTCGCCCCGCCCAGCGCGGTCTGCCGCCGACCGCTCACGCCTGGCTCCCCGCCGTCAACGCCACCGCCCCGGGCATCACGCGCCCTCCGGCGACGGTCTCGACGACCAGGAAGTGGGCGCCGCCGGGGCCCGCCGCGGGCAGCGGCACACGAACCCGCGTCGCGGGCTCGACAACCCCGATCCAGGAGACCTCGAAGTCGAGGCTGACCTCGACCACGGCGCCGAGCTTGGGCACGACGTCGAAGGTCAGCTCGAGCTCGCCGGGGCCCTCGGGCAGCAGGTCGAGGCTGGCCCGCTGGCCCGACCAGCGCCACGAGGTCGCCGGCCAGTGTGCGGCCGCCAGGGCCGCAGTCCTGCCTTGACCCGGGCCCTGGTCGAGCACGACCGAGGCGGCGGGAAGCTGCAGCCGGCGGACCGGCGACAGCAGCTCGAGCAGTCGACGGGCCTCGTCGAGCTCGCCGCGCCGGACAAGCTCGCGCGCGGCGGCCACGCAGTAGTCGGCCCAGCGCTCGGTGTTGAGGTCCTCCGCGCGGCGGGCCACCGTCTCGGCCTCGGCGAGCCGGCCCGCCGCCAGCAGCGCCAGCGCGCGCTCGTGC
>CAZKKP010000728.1:0-1845 GCA_964553295.1 uncultured Thermoanaerobaculia bacterium
GTGACGGGCACGACCGCCAGCATCGGGTATCGCTGATCCGACGAAACCGCAGGATCCGTGACCACGACGCACGGGCGTGCGCCCCGCTGCTCGTGTCCCTTCGTGGGATCAAGGGCCACCAGCACCATTGTTCCGCGTCTCACTCGCCGTCCTCGACCCAGCCGTTCCCCGGGGTCCATCGCACCGCACGGCCGACGGAACGGTCAACTAGCGTCTCGTCGCCGGAGTCCCCGCCGGAGCCCCACGCCTCCATGCCTGCCTCGGAGACCTGCTGGCTCTCTGCATGCGGCCAGCTCAACGAGAGCTCGAGCTGCCGTCGGCGTCGAGACTCGAGCTCACGCTCGGCCGCGATCTGAACGAACCGGCTGCGGTTGTTCTCCCAGCGGTCGATCTCCGCAACCAGCTCATCAGGCAGGGTGACGGTTACCCGCTTCATCGGTAGGATCATACCCTGAATCTTACGCGACGACGACAATGAACGGGAGGAAAGGTGCCGGGTGTGCCTGTGTGGTTCAACTGCAAGCGTTTGGGTTGCGGGCACGGCTCGCGCCAGGTCTCTGTGCTGAATCTCTGCCGCTCAGTGCACGTGGCCGTGGGCGAGCTCCTCGGGGGTGGCCGACTCGACGGCCCGGACGGTGATTTCGAAGACCAGGTCGAGGCCCGCCAGGGCGTGGTTGGCGTCGAGGCGGCCGACCGTCTCGTCGAGGTGGACGACCTTCAGCGACGAGCGGTTGCCGTGCCCGTCCTCGGCGGTGACCCGGTCGCCGACCTTGACCTCGGGCGGCAGCTGCCGGCGCGAGACCTCGAGCACCCGGGACTTGTCGTGCTCGCCGAAGGCGTCGGCGCAGGCGATCGCGATGGTGGTGCTGGCGCCCGGCTCGAGACCCGCCAGACCCAGCTCCAGACCCGGTAGCAGGTGGCCCTGGCCGTGCAGGTAGCGCATCGGTCCGGTGCTGGAGGAGGCGTCGACGAGCTCGCCGTCGGCGGTCTTCAGGGTGTAGTCGAAGGTGACCACGCGGCCCTCTCGGACGTCCGCCGGCCCGACGATCGGCTCGCGCTCGACCGGTGCGTGGTGGTGGTCGTGTCCGCCGCAGCCGCCGCCGCCGCCACCGCAGGTCTCGGCCTCGCCGAAGGCGCGGCAGCCCCCGGCCAGGAACAGCTCGACGGCGCTCCCCACCGAGGTGGCACTCTCCTTGAAGTGGACGGCGATGCCGACCTGCTGGAAGCCGGCCAGGGGCCGACCGCCCATGCCGCCGGCGACGAGGACCTCGACGCCGTGGTTCTTGAGCAGCATGACCGGGGCCATGCAGCCGCCCTCGCCGTGCGCGGTGTTGGCGAGCACCGAGACCTCGCCGACCTTCCCGTCGTCGACGGTGACGAGGGTGAAGGCGTCGCAGTGGCCAAAGTGCTCGGAGATGGCCGCCTCGAGGCCGCCGGGGTTTTCGCAGGGGACCGCAATCAGCATCGCACGCTCCTTTCGCGGTCTGCGATCGTAACGGGGCGGACGCCGTCTGTCGAGGAACGGCCGGGGCCGGCTGAGGGTCCCGGCCGCGCGAACTCGAGCTCGAGCGCTTCGGGGTGGCGACGACATGACGCCGGCCGGGGTCGACCTCACGGTCGTCGGCCACAAGCTGCAGCTTGAGCCGTCGAGGCTGCCCGACCTGCGGGCGCTCCCGCAGCCTGACCTCGCCGGGCTCACGAGCGACCGGAGGAACCCGATTGCGGCGGACGCAGCGCTGCGGCGTGCCCTCGAGGCGCTGTCCGGCCGTGGTCGACACGTGCTCGCGAAGGGCTTCGGACAGGCCAGCCTCGAGTACCGCGAGGTCGGCACTCGGTAGCAGCCCA
>CAZKKP010000729.1:0-1844 GCA_964553295.1 uncultured Thermoanaerobaculia bacterium
GGTCCCGCTGGCAGTGTTCCTGGGCGCGCCGGAGGCCGGCTCGGTGGCGGTCAACGCCGCCCTCGGCCCCCTCGACGACGGCTGTGTGGAGCGCGCCGTCAACGCTCTCGGCCGGGGCTTTCGGGTCGCCAAGGTCAAGGTGGGAGTCGCTGACCCCGAGATCGAGCTGGAGCGGCTCCGGGCCGTCGACGAGGCGGTCGGCGGACGCTTGAGCCTGCGCCTGGACGCCAACCGCGCCTTTCGCGAGCCGGTGGCGCGGCGCTTCCTCGCCGGCTGTGCCGGTCTGCCGGTGGAGGGGTTCGAGGAGCCCCTCGCCGAGCCCACCGCGGCGGGACTCGCCGCGCTGCAGGCTCTGGCGCCCTTCGCTGTGGCGGTCGACGAGTCGCTGCCCGAGCTCGGCCTCGAAGCCCTCCTCGCGGCCGGCGGCGTTCGCCGGCTGGTGGTCAAGCCGGCCCGCCTGGGCGGCGTCGCCGCCACCTGCGAGCTCGCCGCCCGGGCGCGGGCGGCGGGCCTCGAGCTGGTGCTCACCTCGGTGGTGGACTCCACCATCGGTGTGACTGCGACGGCCCACCTCGCGGCTGCCCTGGCCCCCGATATGGCCCACGGCCTGGCGACCCTCGACTGGCTGGCCGCCGACGTGGCGCCGTCACCGCCCCTGGTCGCCGGGCGGTTGCTCCTCGGGGAAGGACCCGGGCTCGGCCGCGTTCCCGGCGGCGAGCTCGCGAAGGCGCAGCCGGTCGGGCTTTCCGGAGGCGAGCCGGGGCAGGGCCGCGACCCGCACCGCCGCCCGCGGTCGCAGGGCCGGTGAGACCTCCGCCCGGCACCACCGGAGCAACGCCTCCGGGCTCGGATCGCCGCTGTAGACGGCGGTGACGACCTCGCCCCAGACCGGGTCCGGCCGGCCGGCGACGGCCACCTCGCGGACGCCGGGGCAGCGGGCCAGCGGCTCCTCGACCCGCTCAGGGTGCACCTTCCGGCCGCCGCTGACGATGACCGCGTCGGCCCGGCCGAGGACGACGAGCTCCCCGTCGTCGGTGATCTCGCCGAGGTCGGAGCTGACGAACCAGCCGTCCCTCAGCCCGTCGCCCCGTCGCCCTTCCGGGTTGGCGTAGCCGGCCATCACCATCGGGCCGCGGATCTTGAGCCGTCCGGTCGGGTCGAGGGCGACCTCGGCTCCCGGCAGGGGCCGGCCGACCAATCCCGGCCGCCAGGTAGCAGGCGGTGCGGCCAGAGTCGCGACCTGGGAGGCGGTCTCGCTCATCCCCCAGGTGGGTCGGATCGGCCAGCCCCGGCGGAGTGCCCGCTCGGCGAGCTCGGAGGGCAGGGCGGCGCCGCCGACGAGGGCGTGGCGCAGGGTCGGCCGCGGCGGGTCGCCCACCTCGAGCAGCAGAGCGAGCATGGTGGGGACCAGCGAGAGGTGGGTGATCTCCTCGTCACACAGCGCGCGCTGTACCCGGTCGGCCGCGAAGCCTTCGAGGAGCACCGCCTCGGCGCCGGCCAGGGCGCAGCGCACGAGGGTCGAGTAGCCGCCGACGTGATGAAGGGGCAGGCAGCCGAGCCAGCGGTCGCCGGCGCCGAGGGGCAGGCGCGTCGCAGCCGCCCGGGCCGAGGCCCGGAGGTTGGCCGCGGTGAGCATCACCGCCTTCGGCCGGCCCGAGCTGCCGCTCGTCGCCACGAGAAGCTCGAGGTCGTCCGGCGCCAGACGTGAGGGAGGCGCCTTTGCAGCCGGTGGGCAGGCGAGCAGCTCGGCCGCCGCCACCGTCAGGCGACCGGGGAGGTCCCGGTCGGCGACCACCAGCCCGGCCCCGACGAGGTCGAGCAGCTCCTCGACCGTGGCCCTCGGC
>CAZKKP010000730.1:0-1843 GCA_964553295.1 uncultured Thermoanaerobaculia bacterium
CGGGGGTCGGCGCGCAGCCGTGCCGCCAGCTCGAAACCGCTGGTCGGCTCCTCGAGCGCCACGTCGAGCAGCACGAGGTCGAAGACGTCGTCAGCCAGTCGGGCCACCGCCTCGGCCGCGGAGGAGGCCTCGGTGGTCTCGTAACCGCCGCGGCGGAGCTTGAAGGAGAGGATTCGCAGGATGTAGGGCTCGTCGTCGACGATCAGGATGCGCTTCTTCATCTGCCGAGGCTCTCCAGGCGTCGCGCCGGGCAGAGGTCCAGCACGAGTCAGCTCCTCTTGACCCAGGTCGAAGGCAGCGCCAGCACGTCGCCGAGCACGAGCAGCAGGTGCAGCAGGCCGAACGCGCTGATGCAGCCGCGGACCCAGGGCAGGTCGAGCAGCGCTCCGAGACCGTGCGGCGCCCGGATCACCAGCAACGCCCAGAGATCGCTCCAGGGCAACACCAGCAGGCCGAGCCCGACATAGACCATGTATGAGGCATAGAGCACCACGATCGCCAGCTGCACGACGCGCACGCCGCCATCTTATCGCCTCCCGGAGCACAGTCGCCCCACACGGCAGCCGAGGGCAGGCTGTAATCGGCCGCGGTGGTGCGCTACAGTCCGGTGGTGCCGCCGACCATTCTCTGGGCTTCACCGCTGCCGCCGACCCGGAGCGGGGTCAGCGACCACGCCGTCGAGCTGCTGCCGTTCCTCGCTCGCAGGACCCGTGTGCGGGTCCTGGCGCCGCCGGACTGGGATCCCACGGACCCGCCTCTGCTGCCCTCAGAGATCGCGATCGTGCCGCAGGATTCCCCGTCATTCGACCACGAGGTGGCCCTGGTCCATCTTGGCAACAACCCGTATCACAGGTGGTTGCTGCCGGAGCTTGGGCGACCCCGGACGGCGGTCGTGCTGCACGACGCTGTGCTGCACCATCTCCTGGTCGAGAGCACGCTGGCGGAGGGCAAGGCCGAGCGCTACGGCCACCAGGTCGCCGAGGCCCACGGCGAGGCGGGGCGGCGCCTGGCTCGGGCCCGGGAGATCGGCTACACCGGCCGTCTGGACCCGTTCCTCTTTCCTGCCCGCCGACCGTTCCTGGTGGGCGCCGATGCGGTGGTCGTGCACTCCCGATGGGTTCGCGAGGAGGTCGAGAAGGAAGGTCTGAATCTGCCCATTCTCGAGATCGGCCTGGCCGTGGCGGACCCGGGCGAACCTCGACCGGTGATGGAGCTGCGCCGGCGCATGAGGCTCCCGGCTCACGCCCTGGTCCTCATGCACCTCGGCTTCCTGACAGCGGAGAAGGGGGTAGCGACGATCCTCGCAGCCCTGGCCGCGGCGCGGGCCACCGGCATCCCGGCACACCTGGCGGTGGTGGGGGAGGGCGGCTTCGAGTCCCGACTCCAGCACGCCAGCCGCGAGCTCGGGCTCGACGAGCACGTCACCTTCGTCGGCTGGGTCGACGCGGCGACCCTGCGCGAGGCGCCCGCAGCAGCGGATCTCGGCGTCGTTCTCCGTGAGCCGTCGGCCGGGGAGACCTCCGCGGCCGCGGTCCGGTTCCTCGCCTGCGGCACCCCGGTCGCGGTCAGCGGGCGGCGGCAGTTCCTCGAGTGGGACGAGGCCGCCGCTCCTCGTCTGACGCCCGGGCCGAGTGCCGCCGCCGACCTGGCACGGTTGCTCGGTGAAGCAGCGGAGGCGCCCCGGCCCGCCTGGCAGGAGCGCCGAGCCGCAGCGCGTGCCGCCTATCTGAGCCGGCACCTGCCGGAGCAGGTGGCCGGGCAGCTGGTGGACGGCCTGGCGGCGATCTTCGGCTGACCAGCGCCCGAGGTCAGCGGACAGCTCGAGCGACGGCGGCGAGCTGCT
>CAZKKP010000731.1:0-1843 GCA_964553295.1 uncultured Thermoanaerobaculia bacterium
CCGGCCCGTCGGCGGCCGCCGTGCCGAGGGCGACGGCCGGTCGTGCCGCCGCCCATACCAGTGCCATGGCGAGGGACCATGCCAACGGGTGTCGTGCTCTGCCCATGCCGCGTCGCCAGAGTACCCGGAATCCGCTTCGAGGCCAAGGGGCCGCGTCGCTCAGGCGCCGTCGACGGTCGCCGGGGGCTTGAAGCCCTCGCCGAGGACCTCCTGGGCGGTGGAGATGGCGACGAAGGCGTCGGGGTCGGCCTCGGCGACCCGCAGCTTGAGCCGGCCGACCTCGTGCGCCGCGACGACGACGTACAGCATGGGCCGCGGCTTGCCGGTGAAGCCGCCGCGGGCCTCGAGCAGGGTGACGCCGCGACCGAGGTTGGCGAAGACGGTGTCGCGGACCTCGGTGGGGTGGTTGGTGATGATGATCGCCTGGCGGGAGGCGGCGAAGCCCGCCTGGGTGGTGTCGAGCATCCGGGCCGAGACCCAGGCCAGGGCCAGGGCGACCATCACCGCCTCGGCGCCGAACTGGAAGGCCGCGGCGGCGAAGATCAGCACGTTGATCGCCAGCAGCGTCTGGCCGATGCCGAGGCCGAGGAAGCGGTTGGCGACCCGGGCGAGCACGTCGGTGCCGCCGGTCGTGCCGCGGCCGCGGAACACCAGGCCCATGCCGAAGCCGTCCAGCAGGCCGCCGTAACAGATCACCAGCAGACGGTCGGTGGTCGGCGGAGTCAGGTAGGGCGCGCTGAGGTCGATGACCGCCGACATCACCACCACCGCCACGGCGGTGCGGATGAAGAACCGCAGCCCGCCCGCCCAGCGCCAGCCGATGTACAGGAGGGGCACGTTGAAGACCAGGTTCATCAGCCCCACCGGCGTGCCCAGGCCGTAGTGGAGCAGGATCGAGATCCCGGTGACGCCGCCGGAGACGACCTTGTTGGGGACGAAGAACAGGTTGGTGCCGAGAGCGACCAGCACCGAGCCGACGATCACCTGGGTGTAGTCCCAGCCGATTCGCCACGGCCCCGTGACGGGAACCTTCCAGACCATCGCACACCTCCCGCGGCGGCGGATGGTCTCACATAGGATCCCCGTGTCAAGGGGAGGGCTGCTACACCCCCTCGAGCACGTGCTCGTCGTACTCGAGCTCGAAACGGAGCTTGTGCTTGGCCTCCTCCTGGGCGAGGGAGCGGAAGACCTCGGCGAGGGAGGGCGGCGCCAGGGCGGCGAGGTCCGTGTAAAGCTTGAAGGCCTCCTTCTCGGCCTTCATGGCCAGGACGAGGGCCTCGGCGTAAGTCATGTTCGAGGACCTGACCGGCTCGGCGAGGGTCTCGGTGATCTTGAGGTCGGCCACCTCCTCGGTGGTCACCGTTGGCATTTCACCAGCCTTGACCTTCATCAGGCGGGCCTTGTGGCGACCCTCCTCGGCGGCGAACTCGAGGAACGCCTCGCGCATCCCCGGCCGCTTCACCGACCCGGCGAGCTCGGCGTACATCTTCGCCGCCTGCTCCTCGCGGTGGATGGCGTAGTCGAGCACCTCGTCGATCGAACGGAACTGCTGCATGACGTCTCCCAGGGCGGCGGCTCCGCCGACGCGATTCTACCGCGGCCATGGCGAGAACAGGGAGGAACTCCAAGCTTTGAGCTTTCAGCTGTCAGCCGCCACAGCGGCCGCGAATCCCGGGTTGTTGGCCGAGACGGCGGCTGAGCGTCGTCGACCACTCGTGGATGCCGTCGGCGGAACAGATCTCAGCTGTCTGTCTGGCGAGAGTCAACCGCTCACGCGGGCGGGTGGGGGAGCCGACAGCCGACAGCCGACAGCCGACAGCTGACAGCTGATCGCTTCACCTCA
>CAZKKP010000732.1:0-1843 GCA_964553295.1 uncultured Thermoanaerobaculia bacterium
GCGGCGCAACGAGGCCATCGGCTGGCTCCGGGCCGGGCTTGGGGAGATCGTGGGTCCGGGGCTCGGGTTGGCGCCGGTCAACGCCGTCCGCGCCTATCTTCCCCTCGAATGGGCGCCGGAGATCGTCGCTGCGGCCCATCGCCACGGCCTGCAACCGTGGTTGGTCGCCGCCGTGGCCCGCCAGGAGAGCACCTTCAACCCGCGGGCCCGCTCCCCGGCCGGTGCGGTCGGGCTGCTCCAGCTCATGCCGGGAACCGCCGCCGGACACGCCCGCGCCCTTGGGCTTCATCCCCGTCCGGACCTCATGGATCCCGAGATCAGCCTGCGCCTGGGCAGCCGCGAGCTGGCGGCCCTCGTCAGCCGTTACGGCGCCGTCGAGCCGGCCCTGGCCGCGTACAACGCCGGCGAGGCGAGAGTCCGGCGGTGGTGGCGCCGGTGGCCCGACCGCGAGGTCTTCGTCGAGGCGATCCCGATCCCGGAGACCTACACCTACGTGCGGCGGGTGCTCTTCCTCGCCGAGGCCTACCGCGTCGGCCGGCCGGAGCTGGGGTACGAGGGTCCCTGAGCCCGGCCGTCGCCGCGCGCCGGAAGCCGACGGCGCCGTCTCCGGCAGCTCATGTAGCTCATGTAGCTCATGTAGACTGCCTCCGGGAGGAGCCACGCCGATGTCCGTCGACCCCAAGCTGCTCGAGATCCTGGTCTGCCCGGTCGACAAGACGGCCCTGGAGGTCGTGACACTGCCCGACGCCGTGCGCCGCCGCCTTGTCGAGAAGTACCGCGACCAGTTCAAGGACGAGGAGCCGGTGGTCGAGGTCGGCCTGGTGTCGGCCGCCGGCCGGGTCTACCCGGTGGTGTCGGGGATCCCGGTGATGCTGGTCGACGAGGCCCTGACACGGGAGGAGGCCGGGATCTGACCGGCGCACGCCCCGGGAGCCGGCGATGAGGGATCGGACCCACACCGTCTCGAGCCTCATCCGCGAGGTCAACCAGCTGCTCGATCAGGCATTTCCCTCGGTCATCGTCGAGGGGGAGCTGAGCGACGTCAGCCGTTCGGCGCGCGGCCACGTCTACTTCCGCCTCAAGGACGCCGGCGCCTCGGTCGACGGCGTGATCTGGGCGGCCGCGGCCCGACGGCTGCGCTTCGAGCTCGAGGACGGTCTCGCCGTTCTCGCCACCGGCAGCCTCACGGTCTACCCGCAACGGGGGCGCTTCCAGCTGGTCGCCGAGCAGCTCGAGCCGCAGGGCGTCGGCGCCCTCCAGCTCGCCTTCGAGCAGCTCAAGCGGCGGCTCGGCGCCGAGGGCCTGTTCGCCGAGGAGCGCAAGCGGCCCCTGCCGGAGCTGCCGCAGCGAGTCGGCGTCGTCACCTCGGCGACCGGCGCCGCCCTCCAGGACATGCTCAAGGTGCTCCGCCGCCACCGCCGGGTCTCGGTCGTCCTCGCCCACGCCCAGGTCCAGGGCGAGGCGGCCGCCGGCCAGATCGCCGACGCTCTCGGGCGGCTCGGCGCCTCGGGCCTGGTCGACCTGATCGTGCTCGCGCGCGGCGGCGGCAGCCTCGAGGACCTTTGGTCGTTCAACGAGGAGCGGGTCGCCCGGGCGATCGCCGCGTGCCCGGTTCCGGTCGTCACCGGGATCGGCCACGAGGTCGACTTCACTATCGCCGACTTCGTCGCCGACCTGCGCGCCGCCACGCCGACCCACGCCGCCGAGCTGGTGGTCGCCGCGGTCGAACGCCAGGAGCGTCGGCTCGCGGAGGCCGGCGTCGCCCTGTCCCGCGAGCTCCGCCGCGCCCTCGCCCTCGCCCGGTCCAGGCTCACCGGCCTCGAGGGCTCCTCGGGCCTGGCCC
>CAZKKP010000733.1:0-484 GCA_964553295.1 uncultured Thermoanaerobaculia bacterium
AGGGCCGCGCCAGCCGCGCCGGCGCCAGACGAGCCAGGCGGCGATGGCCATCATGGTGTAGAGCACGGTCCACACCGGGCCGAAGACGGCGGCCGGCGGCGCCCAGGAAGGGCGGGTGAGCTGGGCGTAGAAGGGGGCGGACTGGGCCGAGGCCAGGGCGCCGAGGGCGGCGGCGAGGAAGGTGGTGGCTAGCCAGGCCAAAAGGCCGAGCAGGGGGCGAGTCGATCGTGCCTGATTCATGGAGTCTCCGTTCTTTGTGCCGCGTACCGATACCTCCCCGTCACCTCATAAGCCAGCAACACATCCTCCTGCATCACCCCCCGCCCGATGTTGTGGATCACCAGCGGCACACCCGCCGCGTTGCGCCGGTCCGAAACGATCCCGATATGCGGCAAGCCCGAATCGAGCCGCCAGGTGACGACATCGCCGGCGGCGAACTCCGCCGCCGGTCCGGCCGGCCCTAGCGCCTCGCCATGCCGCGCGA
>CAZKKP010000733.1:494-1832 GCA_964553295.1 uncultured Thermoanaerobaculia bacterium
GGTTCGGCACCCGCCGGTGGTCGATGTTGCGGTCCGGCCGCGAGAGCCCCCAGAACGGCGGGTAGGCCTCGAACGCCGCCGACATGTCCTCGTGCACGAGCACCTGCAGGTCCACGCCGAGCCGCCGGTACGCTCGCACGATGACGTCGGTGCACACGCCACGCTCCGCTGGTACGTCACCGCCGGGATAGTCGAGGCGCCGGTAAGCGGGGTCGTAGCTGACCGTGACCCCGATCTGCTCCCGCGCGGCCTCGACCAGCGCGGTCCCGGGATCGGCGACGGCCGCGGTCAGGGCCAGCGATACGAAGACCAATGTCACCATCACACCTTGACGCCCCCACCCCTCACGCCCACCATGTCCAGAGCCAGCATCACCCAGGAGCCAGCCGCCACCGCCATGCATACACCGACCAGCCTATCGCTCGCCACCCTCGCCGTCGCCGTCGCCGCCCTGGCCCTCGCCCCCGGCGGCGCCCCGGCGCAGACCATCCTCAACACCGAGCGCTTCCAGCTCGGCGAGGTCGACGGTGCGCATCTGACGGCCAGCCTCGCGCTGACCGGCCGCCGCGGCAACTCCGAGGTCTTCATCGCCGACGCCTCCGGCATCGCCGGCATCCACCGGCCGCGGCACTGGACGCGCGTCATCTTCGGCGGCACCTACCTCTCGGACGGCAGCCGCTCCCTGCTGGACAGCCGCTTCGTGCAGCTCCGCTTCTCGTGGACGGCCCGACCCCGCCTGCAGACCTTCCACTTCGCACAGGTCCAGGAGAACGAGACGCTCCGCCTGCGCAGCCGCTGGCTCCTCGGCTCGGGCGCCCAGTTCGACCTGATCCGCGGCGAGCGCACCTCGCTCACCTTCGGCACCGGCGCCATGCTCGAATGGGAACGCCTCGACCGCGACGCGCTGCGACCCGACGAAAACACCGCCCGCGACGCCGTGCGCATGGCCAACCTCTGCGTGCTGCGCCACGAGACGTCCAGCGGCGTGCGCATCCTGAACATCATCTACGTCCAGCCCCGCCTGGGCGACCTCGCCGACCTGCGCATCCTCTACGACCTCGGCGTCAGCGTGCCGGTCTCCTCCCATGTGCGGCTAACCTCGAGCGTGGAGTGGCGCCACGACACGCGCCCGCCCGGCAGCCTCAAGCGCGACGACCTCACCTTCAAGATGGGCGCGGCGCTCGACTTCCGTTAACCCGCCACGTCACGTGTGACTTCCTTGCGGACCGGCGTGTCTGGACGGCATCAGGACACGTCAACCCCGACTCGGAGGATCCCATGAACAACATCCAGGATTTCCTGACCGCCGCAGCCAGCCAGCTCGGCGCCAGTGAAGGC
>CAZKKP010000734.1:0-1826 GCA_964553295.1 uncultured Thermoanaerobaculia bacterium
TCTGGTGGCGGCGCTGGATCGAGCACTCGCGCTCGCCGACGTAGACCGCGCGGCCCCAGCGGTCGGCGACCACCTGGACCTCGACGTGCCGCGGACGCTCGACGAGCCGCTCGACATAGACCTGGTCATCGCCGAAGTAGGCACGACCCTCGGAGCGTGCGCGCTCGAAGGCGCCGGCGAGGTCCTCCGGCCGCGTCACCGCCCGCATCCCCTTGCCGCCGCCCCCGGCCACCGCCTTCAGGAGCACCGGCAGGCCGTGCCGCTCGACGAAGGCCTCGAGCTCCGCGAGGTTCGCGAGGGGGTCCATCAGGCCGGGGACCAGGGGCACCCCGGCGGCGGCCGCGATCTTGCGCGACTCGGTCTTCGAGCCCATGCGCCGGATCGCCTCGGGCGGCGGCCCCACCCAGGTCAGGCCCGCCTTCTCGACCGCCTCGGCGAAGCCGGCGTTCTCGGCCAGGAAGCCGTAGCCTGGATGCACCAGGTCCGCCCGGGCCGATCGGGCCGCCCCGAGCAACCGCTCCACCGAGAGATAGCTCTCGGCCGCCGGCGCCGGGCCGATCGGCCAGGCCTCGTCGGCCATCAGCACGTGCGGCGCGAGCCGGTCGACCTCCGAGTACACGGCCACCGTGGCGATGCCCATCTCACGGCAGGCCCGGATGATCCGTACCGCGATCTCGCCCCGGTTCGCGATCAACAGCTTCATCGACGGCCCCCCATTGCCGGTCACAGCGGGATGTTGGCGTGCTTCTTGGCCGGCATCCAGTCGCGCTTGGTGCCGAGCAGGGCGAAGGCCGCGGCGAGCTTGCGCCTGAGCAGCCGCGGCCGGATGACCTCGTCCAGGTACCCCTTCTCGGCGGCGACGAAGGGCGTGGCGAACTTCTCCTGGTACTCCGCGACCCGCCGGCGGCGCTCCTCCTCGGGATCGGAGGCCCGCTGGATCTCGTTGCGATACAAGATGTTCACCGCACCCTGCGGGCCCATCACCGCGATCTCGGCGGTCGGGAAGGCGAAATTGAAGTCGGTCCGGATGTGCTTGGAGCCCATCACGCAGTAGGCGCCGCCGTAGGCCTTGCGCGTGATCACCGTGACCTTGGGCACCGTCGCCTCGGCCAGGGCGAAGAGCAGCTTGGCGCCGTGGCGGATGATGCCTCCCCACTCCTGGGCGGTGCCCGGCAGGAAGCCGGGCACGTCCTCGACGATCCACAGCGGCACGTTGAAGGCGTCGCAGAAGCGGACGAAGCGCGCCCCCTTGACCGAAGCGTTGATGTCGAGCACTCCGGCGAGGTGGGCGGGCTGGTTGGCGATGACGCCGATCGGTCGGCCGCCGACCCGGATGAAGCCGACCACGATGTTCTTGGCGAAGTGCTCCTGGACCTCGAAGAGGTCGCCGCCGTCGGCGGCCCAGCGGATCACCGTCTTGATGTCGTAGGGCTTGTTGGGGTCGACCGGGACGAAGCCGTCGAGCTCGGGGACCTCCCGGTCGAGGGGGTCGTCACAGGGGGCGACCGGCGGCTGCTCGGCGTTGTTCGACGGCAGGAACGACAGCAGTCGACGGATCTGGCCCAGGCACTCGGTGTCGGAGCGCGCGGCGAAGTGGGCGACGCCGGAGACCGAGTTGTGGGTCATGGCGCCACCCAGCCGCTCCATGGTCACCTCCTCGTGGGTCACCGTCTTGATGACCTCCGGACCGGTGACGAACATGTAGGAGCTCTCCTCGACCATGAACACGAAGTCGGTGATCGCCGGCGAGTAGACGGCGCCGCCGGCGCACGGCCCCATGATCACGCTGATCTGGGGCACGACGCCGGAGGCCAGGGTGTTGCGCA
>CAZKKP010000735.1:0-1824 GCA_964553295.1 uncultured Thermoanaerobaculia bacterium
CTCGGCGCCGCCCTGGCCCTGTCGGGGCGGACCCGGGCCGTGCTCGCCACGGTCACCGCCACCGGCCCCGAGGTCGTCGCGATCGACCAGCGCGGCCGCGAGCTGTGGCGCCGGAGCTTCCCCGCCACGACCGTCGACACCCGCCTGCTCGACCTGGTCGGCGACCAGGCGCCCGAGGTGGTGGTGTACGGCAACAACGGCGACGAGGGCTTCCGGGAGCCCCGGCCGGATCTCTTCGTCCTCTCCAGCCGGGGCCAGGAGCTGCTGCGCTTCAACTCCTCCATGCACGCCTTCGAGCAGACCTTTCCGAACCATGCGCCATACGTGGGGAGCGCCAGATGCCTTTCCCAGGATCTCGACGGCGACGGCCGACCGGAGCTGCTGTGGGCCTCCCTCCACCGCGTCATGTACCCCGCCGTGCTCGGCCTGTGGGACGCCCGCAGCGGCCGGCGACCCAGGGCCCTGATGGTCAACTCGGGCCACGTCCAGAACGCCATGGCCGGCGACCTGGACGGCGACGGGGTCGCTGAGCTGGTCGCCGTCGGGATCAACAACCCACTGGGCTGGCACGTCTTCGTGGCGGTGCTGAGAGCGCCGCTGCGAGCAGGGGGATCGCCCTCCGACGGTGCGGTCTCCCCCGATCTGGTCACCGCCTGGCTGCGGACGCGGCGGGCCAACGACCCTGAGCTGCTCGACTACGCCCTCCTCGAGCCCTACGGCTCGGCGGTCAGGCTGCGCCGGGTCGGACCCGAGGGCATCGTGCTGGAGATCGGCCGGCGGGAGATCGTCCACGATCTCGGTTCGGCTTCGTCCGACCCGACCGGGCGAGGCTCCGACGCCTCGCTCCGCCTGGCCCTGTGGGACGACCTCGCCCTCACCTGCCAGGCCGTCGAGGCCCGCCAGACAGCGCCATTGCACGCCGCTGACGCCGTGCTCGCGCGCCACCCCGAGGTCCTCGTGGAGCGACCGTACCGGGTCGCCGCCCACCTGATGCTCGGGCGGTCCGCCGCGATGGCCGGCAGCCACGCCGAGGCCGTCGCCATCCTCGAGGCCGGGCTCGAGCACGCCCCCGAGGACCGCGATCTCTGGTTCCGCCTCGGCGAACAACGGGCCGTCGCGGGAGATCCCGAGGCGGCACAGGCGGCCTTCCGGCGCTCCAGCTACCT
The DNA here is from genome assembly GCA_964553295.1 of uncultured Thermoanaerobaculia bacterium. Lineage (GTDB taxonomy): Bacteria > Acidobacteriota > Thermoanaerobaculia > Thermoanaerobaculales > Sulfomarinibacteraceae > CAZKKP01. The sequence continues at coordinate 1,167 of CAZKKP010000735.1, forward strand.
GTCGGGCGGCGGCCGGACCCCCCTCGACGCCGCGGCGGCCCGGACTCTGCTCGGCGCCTCCCGAGGGCGCGAGGACTGGTGCGACGACGCCGAGCACCACTTCCGCCGTGTGGGTGGCGAGTCAAGTGCAACCTGGGTCGCAGCCTTTCATGCTCAACGCGCGTTCGTCCGCGGAGACTGGCGAGCGCCCTCGCTGACGTCGTCGGATCATCCCCCCGGCCTGCCGATCGTCGGGCTTCTCAGGCTGTGGGCGGCAGCTGAGCGCGGAGAGAGCTCCGCGGACCACGCAACCGCTCTGACCGTTCTCTCCACAGAGCCCGTGGTGGCGCCGCTCGCCCGCCTGCTCGAGGCCCGCCTCGAGCTCCTCGGCGGTCGGCCCGACCGCGCCCGCCCCCTCGCCGTCGACGCCCTGCGCGATCTCGAACGCCTCGGCCGGATCAGCTACGAGACCTTCGCCTGGGTACCCCTTGCCGAGCGCCTCCTCGCCGACACCCTTCTCGCCGCCGGCGCCCCGGAGGAGGCCCGCCCCCATCTCGCCCGCGCCCGCCATCTCGCGCCCGGCGCCTGGTACGGCGCCGCCGGGCTGGAATGAGCCCCCATCCGGCCGCCCGTTGAGCCGTGCCGGTTGCCCGAGCCCGGATCAGGGCACAGGGCTCAG
>CAZKKP010000736.1:0-1822 GCA_964553295.1 uncultured Thermoanaerobaculia bacterium
GGCGAGGGGGCCGGCCTGGTGGTGGAGGAGGGGGTGCTGCCGGCGGCGTCGTCGCTGCGCGTGGCGGCGCTGGTCGAGGTGGGGGACGGGTCCGGGGCGGCGGGGGTCGCGCTGGTCGAGGGCGGCGGGCGTTGGGTGGCCGGCGGCCTGGAGGACGGGCGGCTGGTGCTGGCGTCCTCGGACGGGCGCTGGGGGTCGGTGCGGGCCGAGGAGGGCTCGGCGGTGAGCGAGCCGCTGCGGGCCGAGGTGGGCCTGGCGGCGGTCGATCCGCTGCGGGTCGAGCTGGAGACGGAGGTGGTGGGGGCCACCCGTTTCTGGCGTTTGCGGGTGTGGGCGGATGGCGCGGGGCGGCCGGAGCGGCCGCAGGCGACGGCGTCGGAGCGCGCGCGGGGGTCGGGCGAGGGGCTCTCGGCCGGGGTGTGGCTGGCCGGGGGAGCGCGGGTGGCGGAGCTGCAGGCCCAGGCCCTGGAGGCGTCGCGCTCGGCGACGGCGACGGCAGAGGCGAAGGCGCTCGGGTCGGCCTGGCCGATGGCACTGGAGGCCGGCACGGTGCGGCTGACGGCCGACAGCGGCGCACGGCGCGAGCTGGCGCTGGCGACGCTGGACACCCCGCCGAGGTCGGCGCTGGACGCCTCGCAGGTATCGGCGCTGGACGCCTCGCCGAGCTCGGCGCCGGCGAGCGTGTCCGCCGCGAAGTGCGGCACGTCCTTCCCGTGCGATCCCTACCAGCACCACTTCGCCGGCTACGCGCCGGGGCTGGCGGGCTCGAGCGCGCTGCTCGGGCTGCCGCCTCTGGACAACGACTGCGACGGGCTGTTCAACGAGGACCCGGTCAACGGCCTGGACGACGACGGCGACGGGCTGGTGGACGAGGACCCGGCGGGCTTTGCGGACGGCTTCTTGAGCTGGCGCTCGTCGGACAGCCGGCTGGGCGAGGTCGTCACCGGCGACGTCGGTGCGGTCATCCTGAGTATTCGCCTCTACTGGCCGACCCGGGTCTACATGACCTTCGCGACCCTGACCGCAGACGGGGTGGCGCTGGCCGGCGGGGTGCGGCTGGCGCCCCTGGGCGGCGGTGTGGCGTGGGTCGGGCGGGACTGGCAGGCGGTGGATTACCTGCTCAGCCCGACCACCAGCGTGCCGCTGTCGGTGGAGATCTTCGAGTCCGGCGTGCCGCTGGTGGACGGGGTCTGGCTGGAGCGTCCCGCGGTGCTGACCTTCCCGACGGCGGGGGGCAGCGGCGCGGTGAGCGTGGTGGCCACGGTCGACGGCCTGGCCTACACCCCGGGCAGCGAGTACTCGGTCGAGGGCTGGCACACCGTCGAGGTCACCGCCAGCGACGCGACCGGCGCGACCGCGAGCGCGACGGCGAGCTTCGGCGTGGACCTGGCGCCACCGGCCTTCTCGGACCTCGAGCCGGCCCCGGGCGAGGTCGTGGGCTCGAGCCCGGTGGTGGTTTCGGGGCAGGTCTCGGCGGACGCCGTGGAGGTGCTGGTCGCCGGCGTCGCCGCCACCCTCGGCGCTCCGGACGGCGCGACGCGGCCCTTCAGCTCGGCGCCGGTGGCGCTCGACGAAGGCCCACAGGTGGTCGAGCTGGTCGCCACCGACCGGGTCGGCAGGACGACCGCCGTGCTGCTGGTGCTCGACCTGGACACGCTCGCGCCCGTGGTCACCGTCGACTCGCCGGCCGAGGGCAGCCTGCACCCGGCCCAGCCGGTGACCGTCACCGGTACCGTGGTCGAGGCGCACCTGGCGTCGCTGGCCGTCAACGGCGTCGCCGCCACCCTCACCGGCGACGCCGTTGACGGCCAGCGACGCCAGG
>CAZKKP010000737.1:0-1808 GCA_964553295.1 uncultured Thermoanaerobaculia bacterium
CGTGCTGCTCATCACCTACGTCGTCCTGGCCCTCATCTTCTCCTTCCTGTGCTCGATCGCCGAGGCGGTGCTGCTGAGCATCACACCCTCCTATGTCGAGGGGCTTCGAGCGGCGCGGCCGCGCCATGCAGAGCTGCTGACCCGGCTGAAGTACGGCAACCTCGACCGCTCGCTGGCCGCGATCCTGACCCTCAACACCATCGCCCACACTGTCGGCGCCATCGGCGCCGGGGCCAAGGCGACCCTGGTGTTCGGCAGCGCCTGGTTCGGGGTCTTCTCCGCGGTGATGACCCTGTTGATCCTGTTCCTCTCGGAAATCGTCCCGAAGACCATCGGCGCGCTCCACTGGGCGCGGCTGGCCGGCCCGACGGCGCTCTTCGTGCGAACCCTGATCGTGGTCCTCTACCCCCTGGTCTGGGCCTCGGAGCGGCTGACCAGGCTGGTGTCCCACGGCAAGAACGTCCACATCTTCAGCCGGGACGAGCTCATGGCCATGACCCGGGTCGGCGAGCAGGCCGGGCACATCAAGGACAGCGAGTCGAGGATCATCCTCAACCTGCTGCGCTTCGGGTCGCTGAAAGTGACCGACATCATGACCCCGCGCACCGTGATCTCGGCCCTTCCGGAGGAGACGACGCTGGCCGATGCGACGCCCTTCCTCAGCCGATCGCCGTTTTCCCGTCTGCCGGTCTTCCGGTCCGACCTCGACGACGTCGTCGGCTTCATCCTCAAAGACGAGGTCATGCTGAGAATCGCTCAGGGACACGGCGACGAGCTCCTGAGCTCCTTGAAGCGTCGGCTCGTCGCGGTGCCGGAAACCACCTCGCTGTCGGTGCTAATGGACACCCTGCTCGCAGAACGCCAGCACATCGTCGTGGTCGTCGACGAGTACGGCGGGACCACGGGGCTGGTCACCCTCGAGGACCTGGTCGAGACCCTGATCGGCGTCGAGATCATCGACGAGACCGACGAGGTCGAGGACATGCAGGTCCTCGCCCGGAGACTGTGGCTGGAGCGCGCCAGGGAACTCGGCCTCGAGCCGCCGCGCGAGTCGACCCCGCCAGGGCCGGGACGTGAGGAGTGAGGAGTGAGGGGTGAGGAGACAGGGCCGAGGCGCCGGGATGGCGACAGCGATCTGGCCCGATTGCCGCCGCCAGCCCCCTGCTGCCTGATCCCGGATGTCGCGCGCGGACCGGGGAGGAGATCCGGGCACGGGCTCGGGCCCGGGAGGTGGACAACCCCCGGTGTTGACACCGGGAAGAGATGCCGGTAGCGTCCGCGTTGCCATGAACGTGACGACGCGGCACCACCACCATCACCATCACCTCCGGCAGGGGGCGCGGTGAGGGTGTAGGTCGCGCGACAGACCGAAACCGAGACGCCGGCCCCGCCGGCGTTTCGGTTTTTTCGGCCGCAGCGTCGGACGGGGTCGGGAGGAGGACGGATGACCCGAGACCCCGAGGAGTCGACCCTGCGCCTGGCGCTGCCCAAGGGCCGCATGCAGGAGGGCGTCCAGGCCCTGCTTGCCGACGGCGGCATCCGGCTCGCCCAGACCGCGCGCAGCTACCGGCCCCACGTCAACCTGCCGAACACCGAGGTCAAGGTGCTCAAGCCCCAGAGCATCGTCGAGATGCTCCACGCCGGCTCGCGGGACGTCGGCTTCACCGGCGCCGACTGGGTGGCCGAGCTCGACGGCGAGCTGGTCGAGCTGCTCGACACCGGCCTCGACCCGGTGCGGGTGGTGGCGGCGGCGCCGGCGGAGATCCTCGTCGACGGCCGCCTGCCCCCGGGGCCGCTGGTGGTCGCCT
>CAZKKP010000738.1:0-1808 GCA_964553295.1 uncultured Thermoanaerobaculia bacterium
AGCGAGCAGCACCCGACCGCGTTCGTCGCGGATCACCGCCGCCACCACGGTCAGACTGCGAGCCATCGCGGGAGGCTAGCACGGTCGAGGTAGAATCCCCGGCATGTCCGAGGCATTCGACCGTCTGGTGGGGATCATGGACCGGCTGCGCGACCCCGGGGGATGCCCCTGGGATCGTGAGCAGACCCTGGAGACGCTGGCGGGCTACCTGCTCGAGGAGGCCCACGAGGTGGTCGAGGCGGTCCACCGGGGCGATCCCGGCAAGCTCTGCGAAGAGCTCGGCGACCTGCTACTGCAGGTCGTGTTCATGGCCCGCATCGGTCGCGAGTGCGGGCACTTCGACGCGGACGCCGTGTGCGACGGCATCTCGGCCAAGATGATCCGGCGCCACCCGCACGTGTTCGGCGACCGCGAGGTCTCGGGCTCGGCCGAAGTGATCCGTAACTGGGAGGCGATCAAGGAGGGCGAGCGGCGGGACAACGGCGAGCGCTCGGTGCTCGACGGTGTGCCACCGGCGCTGCCGGCGCTGCTCAAGGCCTACCGGATGACCGAGAAAGCGGCCGCCGCCGGCTTCGACTGGCGGCGACCGGCCGACGTCATCGGCAAGCTGCACGAGGAGGTCGAGGAGCTCGAGGCCGAGGTGACCCGGCTCGGCGAGGCGTCACCGGCAAGGGTTCGCGACGAGATGGGCGACATTCTGTTCGTGCTCGCCAACCTCGCGCGTCACCTCGGGGTCGAGCCGGAGACCGCCCTGCAGGCCACCAACTCGAAGTTCCTCGACCGCTTCCAGGCGATGGAGGCGATGGCCGGAGACGACGGCCGCAGACTCGCCGACCTGACCCTGGCCGAGCTCGACCTGCTCTGGGATCGCGCGAAGTCAGGGGAGAAGCTGCGCCGCGGGTGAAGCCGGAGCCCGAGCCCGTGCCCATGCTTGCCCCGAATGGACTCTATCCCGCTGCCGAACACCGTGCGACAGGGGTCAGCGAACAGGGATCCGGCCCGGGCTCGGGTCTGGCAATGGGAACAGGCGCGCGCTCGGGAAGGGGATCGGGTCGGTCAGCGCTCTGCGTGGACCCGCTGTCCTGACGAGACCATCGCCCAGCCGGCGGCGCCGTAGACGGCGATGAACACCAGCGACCACAGGTGACAAGCCAGTCCGGTGGCGGCGGCGACGTCGAGAGGAATGCCGAGCAGGACGAAGGCGGCGGTCCAGCCCGCCTCGAGGGTCCCCAGGTTGCCTACCGCGTTGACCGGGAACAGGCTCGAGCCGGAGGCGATGGCGGAGCCCGCCGCGACCGTCCACCACGGCCAGCGGTGGCCCATCGCCTCGAGCAGAAGCCAGGCCAGGGTCCACAGTGCGGCCCAGGTCGCCAGCGAGGCGGCGAAGGCGGCAACCAGCCGGCCAGGACGGGTTGCGACGCGGTCGATCTCGTGTCGTACCCGACGCATCCGGCGCGCCCAGCGGCGAGGTCGGAGGCCGCGGGGCGCCAGGCAGCGGGTGGTGAGTCGATCGGCCGCGGCCATGGTCGCGGGCAGCAGCAAGGGCGGCAGCAGCAGCAGCACGACGGCGAGCACCGCGTAGGGACCGGTCGAACCGGCGAGGGCGGCGAGGGAGGCCACGAGCCAGGCGCCCAGGGCGGCGACGTCGAGGGTGCGGGCGGCGAGCAGGGTGCCGATTCCGGCGGCGAAGTCGTGGCCGGTGCGGCGCCGGAGCAGCGCCGGCAGGGCGAGCTCACCGATCCGGGCGGGGACGAAGGTCGCGGACGCCTGCGCCGCCGCGGCCACCGCCACCGCCGGCCCCACGGTGA
>CAZKKP010000739.1:0-993 GCA_964553295.1 uncultured Thermoanaerobaculia bacterium
TCGCCAACCCGCTCCGACCGAGCCCCCGGCCGCGGCGAAAGCCGCGGCCGCCAGGGCCGCCGCCCCACCACGCGGAACCCCACCCATGACCTATGCCGAGCTGCACTGCGCCTCCGCGTTTTCGTTCCTCGAGGGCGCGTCGCTACCCGAGGATCTCGTCGCGCGCGCCGCCGAGCTCGACCTGCCGGCGGTCGCCCTGGTCGACCGCAACACCCTGGCCGGCGCCCCGCGCTTCTGGAAGGCAGCCCGCGACGCCGGCGTCAAACCCCTGGTCGGGGCCGAGGTGGTGCTCGACGAGCGGGACGAGGCGGGCGTCGTGCCGGAACCCCCGGCCCGCCTTCCCGGCCCCCTCGGGCTGGTGCCGGCGCCGCCGCCTCCGGGCACGCCGCGGCCGCGGCTCACCCTGCTGGTGGAGAGTCGGCGCGGCTACCGCAACCTCTGCCGGCTACTCACCGAGGCCGCCCGCAGCCGGCCGAAGGGGCGGGCCCGCGCCACCTGGAGCCAGGTCGAGGCCCTGTCCGAGGGGCTCGTCTGTCTGACCGGCGGCGACGAGGGGCTGCTGGCGCAGCACCTCGAGCTGCGCGGCGCCGACGGCGCCCGCCGGATCCTCGAGCGCCTCGACCGGCTCTTCCCCGGCCGGCTCGCGGTCGAGGTCCAGCGGCACGGGATCCAACGCCAGGAGCACCGCACCCGGGCCGCGGCCGAGCTCGCCCGGCGGCTGCGCCTGCCGCTGGTGGCGACCGGCGGGGTGCGCACCGCCCGCCGCGACCAGGCCGAGCTCGCCGACCTCCTCGCCTGCATCCGCGAGGGGGTGACCCTGGACACCGCGGGCCGGCTGCTGGCGAGCCATCGCGAGCGCCACCTCCAGGCCCCCGAGGACATGGTGCGGCGGTTCGCCGACCTGCCCCGGGCGGTGGCCGGCTCAGCCGAGCTCGCCGCGCGTCTCGAGTTCACCCTCGACGACCTCGGCTACCGCTTTCCGGACTACCCGCT
>CAZKKP010000739.1:1003-1797 GCA_964553295.1 uncultured Thermoanaerobaculia bacterium
CGCTGCCGGCCGGCGAGACCGCCTCCTCGTACCTGCGCCAGGTCACATGGGGCGGCGCCCGCGCCCGCTTCCGGCCGCTCACCGCCCGCGCCCAGGCCCAGCTCGAGCGCGAGCTCGAGCTCATCGAGCACCTCGACCTCGCCGGCTACTTCCTGATCGTCTGGGACCTCGTCCGCTTCTGCCAGCGCGAGGGCATCATGGCTCAGGGCCGCGGCTCGGCGGCCAACTCGGCGGTGTGCTACGCGCTGTCGATCACCGCCGTCGACCCGGTGCGGATGGAGCTGCTGTTCGAGCGCTTCCTCTCGGAGGAGCGCGGCGAGTGGCCGGACATCGACCTCGACCTGCCTTCCGGGCCGCAGCGGGAGAAGGTGATCCAGTACGTCTACCGGCGCTACGGACCGCACGGCGCCGCCATGACCGCCACCGTGATCACCTACCGCGACCGCTCGGCGACCCGGGAGGTCGGCAAGGCCCTCGGCCTCGGGGCCGAGCAGGTCGACCGCCTCGCCAAGCGCCTCGGCGGCCACGCCTCGAGCGAGATCCGCGAGGGCTTCCGCGATCTCGACGCCGAGCTCACCGCCGTCGGCCTCGACCCCGGCTCGACCCGGATAGGTCACTTCAAGCGCCTGTGGTGGGACATCCACCACCTGCCCCGCCATCTCTCCCCCGTCCAGGCCCAGTATTTCGAGCATCGCCATCATCTCCCCCGCTGCCGCCGTGCTGTGCACTTTCGATATGCTCATCATACTGCCAATAGCGCGATGTTGTTACGAGATATAGACACGCCAGCCGCG
>CAZKKP010000740.1:0-1795 GCA_964553295.1 uncultured Thermoanaerobaculia bacterium
GGCCACACCGACCACCCGCCGCCGGAGTTGCGCCACTCGACCACCGCCTCGTCGTCGAGGACGCCGTCGACCGGCTGCACCGCCTCGTTGAGGTCCACCCTCAGCAGGCTCTCGGGGTCGAAGGGCCGGCCGATGTCCGGCACGGTGCGCAGCACCCTGGGCCCCTCGGCATCGGCGGTGGTGAAGGTCGAGCCGACGTTGCCGGTGTCGGTCAGCGGCCGGCCGGCGAGGTCCCTGATACCGTTGCTGCCGCCGCGGATCACCAGGGTGTAGGTGGTCTCGCTGGCGTAGGGGGCGACCGGGTCGAAGCGGACCACCTGGCGGCCGTCGCCGTCCACGAGTGAGGACCAGTGGCCGACGGCGGGGCCCGAGCTTGCTCCCAGCTCGAAGTACCCGGACGAGGGTCCATCGGGCAGCACCGACGGCAGCAGGCGCTCGGAGAAGACGATCTCGACCTGCGCCCAGAGTGAGACCTCGCGCATGCCGGACGGCGGAGCGATGGCCAGGATCCTCGGCGGCGACGCGTCGAGGATCAGGTCAGGGAGCAGGTTGCTGTGGCCGTCGGGCCCGCTGAGAGTGCCGCTCGCGAACGCGATCGCGGCGCCGTCAGCCGAGTCCGCCCGTAGCGAGTAGCCGCCCGTGGGCAGGACCTCGAACCGGTAGCCGCCGTCGCCGCCGGTGCGGCTGGTGAGCGAGCCGCCGCCGGTCTGGATGGTCACCCAGACGTCGGGGGCAGGAAGCAGATCCTCCGGGTCGCCGGTCCACAGGTCGTCACCCAGGGGCAGGAAGACCCGACCGTGAGCCGACACCACCGGCGCGAGGCCGATCTCCAGCTCGAGGACGTCGTCGTCGTACTCGAGGAGGCCGTCGGCGCGGCCGCCGAAACCGGTGATCGGCGAAGACGCAGTGGCCGTGATGGCGCCGGCCGCCACCGCGGTGAAAACCGCGGTTCCGTCGCCGCCCGTCGCCAGCGTGGAAGCTGTCTGACTCGACCGCAGGGTGACCTGGGCGCCGCTCACCGGCGATGCGCCGGCGTCGCGCACCGTCACCCGCACCACACCCTTGGGCGCCAGCACCACCAGGTAGGGATCGAGCTCGCTGCCCGCGCCACCGCGCGGCCCGGGTCGGTCGAAGTCCGCCATCACAAGGGAACCGGTGCGGCGCTCGCCGTCCAGCTCCTGCACGGTCACCGCGCCGCCGCGGGACACCAGCACCTCGGGGAAGCGGTAGAGGTGCCCCGGCGCCGCTACGGTCGGCGCGATCAGCGCCACCGCGTAGGACGGGTTCTGCGCATTCCCCTGGCGCAGCTCGACTGCGAGCACGTGCTCCGCCGGGTCGACCTCCTCGAGCACACCGGCGCGTGGGTTGAAGAGCACTCGTACCCAGACGTCCCGGACCTCCTCGAGAACCAGGTTGACGTCCTGCTCGAGGGAGGTCGCGGTCAGCTCGACCACGGTGCTCGCCCGGCGCTGAGAGGTCAGGAGACCTCCGGTCAGGTCGAAGACGCCCTCGGGAATGCCGCCGAAGGCGAACCTCCCCAGATTCGGCGCGGCGCTGCTCGTCGAGGCCACCGCGGTCAGAGGACCGTCGGAGGTCTGACCCCGCAGGTCGACGACGCCACCGCCCAGGGGGTTGCTCCAGCCCGGTCCGTCGAACAGGGTGCCGGTGATCTCCCCCCGGGAGTCGACCGTCACCGTCACCCGCCGGCGCTCGTGAGGCGTCGCCAGGCTCCAGGGGCCTCCCCGGCCGGTGCGGCCGGTCGGCGCGTGGAAGGCCACCACCGAGCACGTTCCAA
>CAZKKP010000741.1:0-1787 GCA_964553295.1 uncultured Thermoanaerobaculia bacterium
GGCCGCGGTGGTGGTGGGGGTGTTGGTTGTGGGTTGTTGGTTGCGGGCACGGGGTCGGGCCCTGAGCCCTGAGCCCTGAGCCCTGTGCCCTGATCCGGGCTCGGGCTCGGCTGGGGACAGGAGAGCTGGGCGCGGGCATGGGAACGAACCACGGGCGCCTCGGGGTTCTCTGTAGGGGCGAAGCCCCCACGGAGGTGTGCGATGGCGAAGCTGCGATGGTGGGTGCCGGCCCTGGCGGTGGGGGTGCCCCTGGCCGTGGGCACGCTGGCAGTGGGCTGCGCCTCGGCGCCGTCGGGCGATCTGGTCGGCGGTGGTGCCGAGGCCGCGGGACGAACCGACGACGAGTCGCGGCGAGCCATCGCCGGCGACCGGGCGGCGCTGGAGGCAGGCCTCGAGCGCTTCCTCGGGCTGTTCCGGGAGTTCACGCCGGAGGCCGTGGCCGCGGCCGCCCGCGAGGCGTACAGCGCCGACGCCTACTTCAACGACGGCTTCGCCGAGCTTCAGGGCGCCGCGGCGATCGCCGAGTACTTCGGCCGCGCGGCCGCGCACACCGAGATGATCGACATCGAGGTCGAGGACATCGTGTGGGGGACTGCCGACGTGTATGTGCGCTGGACGATGCGCTTCACCACCGCGGGCTCGCGGCCGCGGTCGATCGTCGCCCCGGGCATTTCCCAGCTGCGTTTCGACGAGGCCGGGCGGGTGCTCTACCACCGCGATCACTGGGACGCCTCGGCGGCGCTGGCCACCTTCGTCCCCCTGGTCTCCCGGGTGCTCGGCGCGATTCGCGCACGGCTGTGAGCTTCCCGCGTCATCCCCTTGATCGTCGGGGTACCATGGTGGATGGTGACCTGAGATCTGGGCCTCGGGAAGGGGTGGTGGATGCGCAAGCAGCTGGTACTGACGGCGTCGGGACATGACCGGCCGGGGATCCTCGAGGAGTTCACCAAGCTGATCCTGCACCATGACGGCAACATCGAGGCGAGCCGCATGGCACGCCTGGGCGGCGACTTCGCGATGCTGATGTTCGTCTCGGCGCCCGAGGACCGGATCGAAGCGCTGCGTGAGGCGCTCGGAGAGCTGCACTACGCGAAGTTCGACGTGCAGACCCGGCTCGGCGAGCCGACCCCGGGGGAGGAGTCGGCGGGCAGCCCCTGCGCCATCACCGTGCTCGGCGCCGACCACCTCGGGATCATCCACCAGATCGCCCGCTACCTGAAGGAGCAGGGCATCAACATCGAGACCATGAACACCGAGGTGATGGCGGCGCCGATGAGCGGTACGCCGCTGTTCACCATGTCGGCGGTGGTGCGGGTGCCGCCCCGCCTGACCCGGGACGACCTCCGGGAGGCCCTCGAGTTCATCGGCGAGGAGGTCGGCGTCGATACCCAGGTGTTCGCCCAGCGCGAGGGCTGGGAGGAGTAGCGGGGGCCGCCGGGGGTCAGGGGTCGGGATTCGGGATCGGGCGCGGTGACCGGGGTGGTGGCGGCATGGGCGGCGCCCGCGATGCGGGGGTTGTGGGTTGTTGGTTGCGAGCTCGGGCTCGGGAACAGGGGTTCACGATTCCGGCAGGACGAAGGCCTTGACACGGCGACAGCGATCTGGCCCGATTCCCACCGCCCGACCCCGGATCCTCTCGCGCCTCCCCGTCTCGACAATGCCGACTCGCAGCTTTCGCGCGTGCCGGCGAGACGCCGGCACTACAACTCGCCCCTGCCAGAAGGCGCCGGTCGCGGGCTCGGGAGCGGATTCAGGCTCGGAATCCAGGCGCCAGGCGGCGGGCGGCC
>CAZKKP010000742.1:0-1768 GCA_964553295.1 uncultured Thermoanaerobaculia bacterium
ACAGCACCAGCATCTGCACCGCCAGCGCGCTTTCGCCGCGCATCGTCTTCTCCGAGATGCTGTACGACGGCCGCGAAGGTTTCGCGGTGCGGGCGGGCGACCTCAAGCTCGTCGAGCCCCTGTCCCGGGGCTTCCTGCCCGAGCGGGCCCTGTTCGACCTCGAGGCAGACCCCGGCGAGACCACGAGCCTCGCCGACCAGCTCCCGGTCACCGCTGCCTGGCTCGCCCAGGAGGGCCGCCGGCGCATGGCCCTCCTCGCGCACGCCCCCCGCCCGGAGCGCGAGGTCGAGCTGAGCCCCGAAGAACGCCGCGCCCTCTCAGAGCTCGGCTACCTGGAGCCCGAGTGAGCTCGGGGATCAGCGGACCGCGCAAGCTCGCGCCCACGGGCGTCCTCCCGACCCTCTGAGCAGACCGGGCCGAGGATCCCGGCCTCGGAGGACCGGCCGCGTCGTGGTAGCCTCGGTTGTGCCTTTGCGGCTCGCCGGTGTGATGGAGGAGAGGTCGATCAGCTTGCTGCTGCCCGAAGGGCGGTGCATGCTGGGTGCAGCGGCCGACTGCGACCTGGTCGTCGACCATCCGACGGTCTCCCGGCGTCACGCCGAACTCGAGACGGAGGGCGACGTCCTCCTGGTCCGCGACCTCGGGTCGCGAAACGGGGTGTGGATCGGCGGCGAGCGGGTGACTGAGGCTCGAGTCGAGCCGGGCGGGGCGCTGGCCTTCGGACGGGTGTGGCTGACCGTCGAGTCGGTGAGCTCGCCCGATCTCGAGTTGGGCCTGGCCCTGCCGACCCCGGACGCCTGCGCGCCGGAGAGCCCGGGAAGGCGGGGCGGCCACGACAGCACGGTCGCTTTGCGCATCGTCGAAGGCTTCGCCTTTCGTGCCCTGCCCGAGCTGCTCCAAGCGGCGGCTGCCGGCGGCGCCGAGCTCGCCCTGGCGCAGCAGGCTGCTGTGCTGCTCTTTGAGGAGATGCCGGCAACCTCGGTCTGCGTCGTGCCGGCCGGCGGGCGCGATGAGGCGGTGCTCTACGAGGCGAGACGCGTCGAGGTGGCGAAGGAGAGGACGACGCGTCTCGTGGTCCGCGGCATCCAGCTCGAGGTACAGGTCGAGCTGCCCAGGCCCGAGCTCGCCGGTCAGCTCGGCCCGGTAGTCGGGGCTCTCGGCTCACTGCTGAGGCTGGCCGCACTGCGGTCGCCGGAAGCACGGCCAGACGCGCCGGTTTCTCCAGCGACGCTGCCGGCGCCGGGGACGCTGGTTCCGGCGGTCCGCCAGGTTTACGAGAACGCGGCGCGGGTCGCCCAGGGCGCCGTTGGCGTGCTCATAGTCGGCGAGTCCGGCACCGGCAAGGAGGTCCTCGCGCGGTTCCTCCACGCAGCCTCGCCTCGCGCCTCGGCGCCCTTCGTCGCGCTCAACTGCGCGGCCCTGCCTCGCGACCTGCTCGAGGCCGAGCTTTTCGGCGTCGAGCGGGGTGTCGCGACCGGCGTCGAGGCGAGACCGGGGAAGTTCGAGCTCGCCGACCAGGGGACCTTGATGCTCGACGAGATCGCCGACATGGCCCTGGAGACCCAGGCCAAGATCCTGCGGGTTCTGCAGGAGGGAGAGGTCTATCGCCTCGGCGGCGCTGTCCCCCGGCCGGCACGATGCCGGGTGGTGGCGGCGAGCAACCGAGACGTCGACGCGCTTCGGGACAGCGGCGGGTTCCGCCAGGACCTGTACTACCGCATCGCCACCTGGGTGGTCGAGCTGCCGCCGCTCCGCCACCGGCGTGCCG
>CAZKKP010000743.1:0-1761 GCA_964553295.1 uncultured Thermoanaerobaculia bacterium
GGCCCTGCACCTCCTCAGCCGCTCGAGCGCAGGTGCTTGAGCGGCGCCATGGTGCAGCTCTCCCGGTCGATGCCATAGGCATTGCCGTACTCGTCCCGCGGGATGTCCCCGAGCCGTCCCGCCGCCACCACCTCCTCCCAGCCCGCGGGGCAGCGACCGGTGCTCTCGACGATCTCGGCGAGCACCGGGTCGAGCAGCGAGCGGTGGAGCTCGGCCATGACGTCATAAAGGTGGCTGCGGCTCCACCGGGCAGCGTAGTCGTCGCCGTCGCGCTCGGCCTCGGCGACGGCCTGTCGCCAGTACTGGATCGAGTCCTCGAGGGTCCAGGAGCGGGTCTGGTCGCGCCAGCGGCCGACGATCCGTACAATCCGCGCCGGCGCCCCCGGGGCCTCGGCCGCCACGGCCATGTAGCGGGTCGCCTCCTCGATGTCGCGGTAGCGGATGTACATGTCCCAGGCGGCGTGCTCGGCCAGCTCCCAGCGCTCGGGCATGTGGTTCAGGCCCTTGTCGTAGAGCCGGGTCGCCGCCCGCTGCAGCTCGGCCGGGTCGACCCGGGACTGCAGGCCGAGGATCAGCCCGCCGATCCGGTAGGCGTCGAAGAAGTGCGGGTCGAGGTCGGTGATCAGGTGGTACACCGACTCCAGGTAGAGGAAGCGGTCGGTCGGCCGGAACTGGGAGTAGTACTGGATCGACCACAGGTAGACCAGGTCGGCGGCCAGGCCCGGGTTGCCCAGGGACAGCAGCCGGAGCATCTCCGGGGTCGGCAGGTAGAGCAGCCGGTGGCCGAGGGGGTCCTCGCGCTCGACCCGCTGCAGCTGCCGCTCGCTGGCCACCGCCGCGGCAAGCAGGGCGACCAGCGCCAGGACGGCAGCCAGCGTCCGTCTCACACCAGGTCCCTCCGGCCGAGCTGCAGGCAGGCGAGCAGCAGCACGACGGCGGTGAAGGCGAGCCCGTAGGCCACCGCCCAGCCGACCGCTGCCGCGGGAACCTCGAGCCCGTGCACCACCTCGCTCTTGAAGTTGAAGCGCTGCAGGTTGGGCACCAGGTGGTAGACCACCGCGACGACCGTCCGGGTCGCCGCCCCCGGCAGGTGTCGGGTGAGCAGCCAGAGGTCCTGGGAGACGTGGCCGACGAGGAACACGCCGAGGGTCAGGACCGAGCCCATAATCGGCCTGGTGAGAACCGCGAACAGGGTGGCAAAGGCCGCCACCAGCAGCATCTCGAGGAGGGTCATCGCCGCCGCCAGCAGCACCCCGGGGCGGAGCCCGTAGCGGTAGACCGCCAGCACCGCGAGCAGGATCGCGGTCATCAGGGCGAGGTTGAAGGCCACCGTGGCGACCAGCCCGAGGTACTTGCCGAGGAGGAACTGCCAGCGCCGCACCGGCTTGGCCAGGATCACGAAGACCGTGCGCGACTCGATCTCCCGGCTGATCAGGGTGACGCTCATCATCACCGCGATGAGCATGCTGAAGAACTGCAGCCCGGCCAGGCCGAGGTCGAGGATGACCTTGCTCTCGTCGCCCACGGTGAGCATCCCGAAGAGCTTCGAGCCGGCCAGCAGGACGATGGCGAAGCCGAGGAACAGGTAGAGGATGCGGTCGCGCATCGCCTCGCGGAAGGTGTTGGCGGCGATGGTCGTGACGGCGTTCATCGGTCGCCTCCGCTCCAGTGCCTGAGCAGGAACTCCTCGAGGGTCTGGCGGACCGGGGCGACCCCGAGCACGCTGCCGCCGCGCTCGCCGATCTCGGCCACCACGCGGTC
>CAZKKP010000744.1:0-589 GCA_964553295.1 uncultured Thermoanaerobaculia bacterium
ACGGGCCGATTGGCGGGATCATGGTCCAGAGCGCGCGGATCCCGTTCCCCGAGCTCGGCTCTGACGTGCCGCGCTACTCGCGCCGGCCGCTGGCCGAGCTCGCGCCCGAGTGGCGCAAGCTCTGGTACATCACCGACAAGGATCGCCGAGAGCAGCGCTGCGCGAGGATCCGGTGAGCCGCAAGAAGAAGAAGAGCAGGGGACGCCGGCGGCGATCGGCTGGCAGGCCAGCGCAGGCGCCGTCGAGGCCGACGCGGATCGAGGCTCCGACCGGGAGGGCCAGCAAGGCCCGGCGGAGCCGGACATCGATCGAGCGCTTCACCGCGCCGCAGCCGCTCATCCGACTCGAGACCCTGCGAATCCTGATCCCGCTCTTCATCCTCGGCTTCATGTCGAGCCGGCTGATCCACGCCGATTTCTGGATCGGCGACGCCGGCTTTCAGGTCCCCGACACCGGCGGTGACTGGCGGCAGCCGATGTACCTGGCGCCGCTGCCGGGCTGGACGGCGTGGCTGCTGGCCGCGGTGATGGTCGTCTCGGGGATCTTCACCGCCGCGGGCTTTATCACACAGATCTCGGCGGGGACCTTC
>CAZKKP010000744.1:599-1743 GCA_964553295.1 uncultured Thermoanaerobaculia bacterium
GACTCACCCTCGCGTTCGTCGCCC
This sequence comes from uncultured Thermoanaerobaculia bacterium, assembly GCA_964553295.1. Taxonomy (GTDB): domain Bacteria; phylum Acidobacteriota; class Thermoanaerobaculia; order Thermoanaerobaculales; family Sulfomarinibacteraceae; genus CAZKKP01. The sequence continues at coordinate 624 of CAZKKP010000744.1, forward strand.
TGGCCGATCGCCTCGCGGCGTTCACGGTCAGCAAGCTCGGGCTGGTGCTGGTGGTGGCCCTGTGGCTGAGCCCGTGCGGCGCCCGCTACAGCGTCGACGCCTGGCTGCGGCGGCGACAGCGATCGGGTCCCGCGAAGCCGCCACCGACCCACGTCTCCGGACTGGTGGTGCGCTTTTTCCAGGCGACCCTGGTGGTCATGTACTTCTCGTCGGGGGTCTGCAAGGCGAAAGGAGACTGGCTCGACACGTCCAACGTCCTTTGGACACACTTGCACGGCAGCTATCAGACCGGGTTCACGCATCTGCTCATCAACCTGCTCCCGGTGTGGTCGTGGAACCTCTTTCAGGGCGTGACGCTGGCCTTCGAGGCGCTCGCGCCGCTGTGGTTCGGTTTGCGCTGGACCCGGCCGCTGGCCCTCGCCTGGGGGCTCGGCATGCACGCGATGATCGGCCTGATGTTCGGTCCGGTGATCTGGTTCTCGCTGTTGATGTCGAGCCTGCTCGTCGGCTGCTTCGCGCCGGTGCGCTGGCTCGAGCGGACCGTCGGCCGCCTCGAACGCGGATGACGCCGCGCCTCTCGGTGATCCGCGCCGCGTCACCACCTTGGCCGGCGACGTGTCCCGTCTTGGATCGGAGACGCAGAGCCGTGCTACGGTGCGCCGCCCCGCACCGAAGCAAACTGTAGAGAATCCTCGATTGATTTTTGGAGGCTCAGCGTTCTTCGACGCCCTCGGGTTGTTCGTGATCGCCGCGGCGGTGACGGTGCTCGTGGCGCGACAACTGCGGCTCCCGTCGCTGGTCTCGTTCATCGTCGCCGGCCTGCTCACTCCCCAGACCCACCCATCAGAGGCCCTCGAGGTGGTGGGCGAGATCGGCATCGTGCTGCTGATGTTCATCGTCGGTCTCGAGCTGAGCCTCGAGCGCATCCGCGAGATCGGAAAGGTCGCGCTCGTCGCGGGCCTCGGGCAGGTCGTGTTCACCTCGGTGCTCGGCTTCGGGCTTTGCCTGCTCATCGGCTTTAGCGCCTTCGAGTCGCTGTTCATCGCCACGGCGCTCACGTTCAGCAGCACCGCCGTGGTGGTCAAGCTCCTCGATCAGAAAAAGGAGCTGCATTCCCTGT
>CAZKKP010000745.1:0-424 GCA_964553295.1 uncultured Thermoanaerobaculia bacterium
ATGCTCCGGCGGAATGCTCAGCCCGATGGCGCCTGGCTGCAGGAAGGTGCGATGCCGCCGGAGATCGGCCACCGTCGAGGCGTACACCGCGCCACAGATGCGAAACCGCGCCGGGGCGTCCTGGCGTCGGCTGACACGAGGCGTGCCAACCGCTGCCGCGGGATCGACCAGACCTGAGCTCTCGTCGATCTCCACCGTCCAGCCTGGGGGGTGGGACTCCTCGACGACCCCGATCACCGCCCTGCCGGAACGGCAGTGCTTGTCGATCGCTCGAGCGATGTCGTCTGCCTCGACGAGAGGACTCGTCGGCTGCACCAGGACCAGGGACGAGTCGTCGGGGAGACAGAGCTGCGCGGCGACGTCGAGCAGCACATCGACCATCGGAGTGTCGTCGCCGGCAAGAGCCGCCGGTCTGCGGAACGGA
>CAZKKP010000745.1:434-1742 GCA_964553295.1 uncultured Thermoanaerobaculia bacterium
TCGGCGCCCCACTCCCGGGCCACGGCCGCGATGTCATCGCTGTCGGTGGAGCAGACCACCGTGCCGGCAACACCCGCCCGTCTGAGGCCCCGTCGCGCCGTGCGGACGGCCCGGGCAACCAGCGGGATGCCCCCGACCGGGGCGAGGTTCTTTCCCGGCAGGCCCTTGGACCCGGCGCGCGCCGGGATGACGATGGTGGTCCTCCGGTCAGGCACCGGCCGTAACCCGTCCAGCCGTTGGGGCTGCGTCGTGGCGTTCCGCTTTCAGGACGCCGACCTTTTGACCTCGCCGAGTGGCCGCCCTGACCGCAGCGTCAGCCAGGCGCTCCGTGGCCCTGCCGTCGAGCGGGCCGAGCATCCGTTGGCGGATGCGCCCCTGGCCCGTGGCGTCCCATTGCCGCTCCACCAGCACCCGGTTGATCGCGTCGACCATCTCGTCCACCGACGACACCACGGGCAGGAGCGAGTCCTCGACGATGAAGCGGAAGTGCTGGTCGAGCCAGTGCCGGGTGAAGAACTGCCGGTGTTCCTCCTGGTTGAAGGGGTTGAACACCGGGATGATGGTCGGCACGTCGAAGATCGCGGTCTCCACGGTGATCGTCGAACCGGGGCTGACGCAGACGTCCGCGTGTCGCAGCAGGTTGCCGGACAACGCCACCTCGTCCGCAGAAGGCCACCAGCGCATGCCCGGGCAGTATCCCGTGAAGCGAGAGAAGACGATGTCGCCGCGGCGCCGGAAGTCGTCGAAGTACTGGTCGAGGGACAGCGGGTGGAGGCGGAGCACCACCTGGGGGCGACCCCCGACACGGCCGCCGTCGATCGCGTCCATGAGCACTCGGAATGACCCGGTCTCGTCGAGGAACGCCTTCATCTGGCCGAGGCTCGCGAAGAGCAGGATCGGCCGACCCGGGTCCAGTCCGAGCTCGGCGCACAGCCGCTCCCGGGACCATACGTGCTCCGCCCGGAAGTAGGGATCGAAGGCCGGAGCACCGATCACCTCGATCTGGCCGGCGCCATATCCCTGCCGCGCCACCAGCTCGTCCTTGACCCACTCCGACCAGCACGTGAGGTGATCGGGTCGGGCCACATTCCGCCGGTAGGGATGGTCCCAGGAGAAGACATTGCCAAGGGTGGGGATTCCGAGGCGCCGGGCCAGGGCGACGAGACCGAGGTCGAAGCCGATGGTCACGTTGGTGGAGACAAACGCATCCGGCCGCTCCCGCATCAAGACACCCGCCAGCTCACCGGCCCGGCCGAGGGTGAACCGCTCCCCAACCGCCTGCCACAGTGCCCGCCGCACCCGAGGAAG
>CAZKKP010000746.1:0-1740 GCA_964553295.1 uncultured Thermoanaerobaculia bacterium
GGACAAGTCGCTGTACGACGTCTTCGTGGCCCTCCAGGAGACCACCGCCGGGGAGGTGGTCGAGCGGCTGACCGAGCATGCCGGCCGAGCCGTCCTGGGTCTGACGTCGGCGGTCGAGCAGGCGATTCGCGACTTCCGTCTGGCCGCCGCGGTCGCAGTCGTACTCGCCGACAGCGGCCACGACGTCGACGTCGTCGCCCGCCAGGGTCGGGTCGAGGTGCTCCTCAAGCACCACTCCCTGTTCCTCGACCGCTTGAGCGCCGAGCTCGTCGAGCTGGCCCGGGGCGTCGATGGCGTCCGGGAAGCCACGGCCCGACCGGGGCCGCGCTACCAGGAGCCCGGTGTCGGTTTCCGGGTCGACCTGGAGGTGCCCTCGAAGGTGCTGCTGGTGGACGACGAGCGCGAGTTCGTCCACACCCTGTCAGAGAGGCTCGAGGCGCGCAAGATGACGCCGGCGATCGCCTACGACGGCGAGCAGGCGCTGGCGATGGTGGCCAGCGACGAGCCCGAGGTGATCGTGCTCGACCTGAAGATGCCGGGCATCGACGGTCTCGAGGTTCTGCGCCGGGTCAAGCGGTCGAACCCGCGCACCGAGGTCATCATCCTGACCGGCCACGGCTCCGATGCCGAGGAGACGCTGGCGGCCGAGCTCGGCGCCTTCGCCTACCTGCGCAAGCCGGTGGACCTCGAGGTCCTGACCGACACCATGAAGGCCGCCTACCGACGGCTCGGAACGGTTCCGGGAGGCGACGACGAAGAGTGATCCATCCACCTGGTTGAGCTCCCTGCGCGAGCGCCTGACCGAAGCCGCTCCCGCTGCCGGCGACGGCGGCGCGCCGCGTCCCCATCTCTCCGGCGAGGGTTATCGGCGGCTGCGCCGGGCGGTGGTCGTCGCGACCGCCACCGTGTCCCTGGCGCCGCTGCTCATCACCAGCGGCCTCAACTACCTGCAGTACCGCCAGGCGTTCCGGGCCGAGGCGGTGCAGCCGATGGCCCAGTTGACCCTCAATCTCAAGCGCTCCCTCGAGCTGTTCCTGTCTGAGCGGCGCTCGGCGCTCAGCTTCATCGTCAACGAGCGGTCCTTCGAGGAGCTGTGCAGCCACGAGGTGCTGAGCCGGGTGATGGTCAACCTGAACCGGTCGCTGGAGGTCAGCGCCTTCGTCGACCTCGGCCTGATCGACGACAACGGCGACCAGCTCTGCTATACGGGTCCGTTCCAACTCGAGGGCCGCAACTACCTCGAGCAGGACTGGTTCTACGAGGTCTCGCGGCGCGGCACCTACACCAGCGACGTCTTCCTGGGTCACCGGAATCTGCCCCACTTCGTCATCGCCACCCGGCACGAGCGGGCCGACGGCGGCTTCTACGTGCTTCGTGCCACCATCGACGCCGAGATGCTCGGCGAGCAGCTGCTCACCCGTGGCCTCGAGCCCACCGACGACGTCTTCCTGGTCAACCGCGACGGCGTGCTGCAGTCGGACTCGCGACGGTTCGGACCGACGCTGGGCCAGTTCCCATTGACCCTGCCGCCGGCTCGACCCGGGGTCGAGGTCGTGGAGCAGCGCGACGAGGCCGGTCGACCGGTGCTGATCGGCTCGGCGGCCATCGACCGCTCGCCCTTCGTGCTGGTCTTCCTCAAGCCGACCGCCGAGGCCATGGGGCGCTGGTTCACCCTGCGCAGCGAGCTCATCGGCTTCACCGTGGTCAGCGTCGCCCTGATTCTGGCGGTGATCCTGTGGG
>CAZKKP010000747.1:0-1737 GCA_964553295.1 uncultured Thermoanaerobaculia bacterium
TGGCGCTGCACGAGCCGATACCACCGAGCGACGTCGGGCGGTTTCTCGCCTCGGCGGCCTACCTCGAGGTCGACGCGGTGGCCGTCGGGCTGGAGGGTCGCGAGCCGGCGAGCCACGCCGAGGGGCTGGCGGGTCGGCGCTTCGCGGCAGCACGCAGCCTGGCCGAGAGGGTCGAGCTGATCCCCTTCGAGCCGCCGCCGGTCCGGGCCGACCTCGGGCCGGGGGCCGACGCGCTCAGTGCGCTGAGCGAGCTCGTTCGCGGCAGGGTGGATGTGGCGGTGCTCGACCGGCACACCGTGAACCTGGAGATCGAAGAACGGCCCGAGCTGGTCGTCGGACCCGTCGTGCTCCGGGACCTGCCCCTGGTATGGATGTTCAACGTGTCGTCGTCGGAGCTGCACCGCGAGGCGTCCCGCTTCCTGGCGGCCTCCCGAACCTCAGGCCTGGTGCGGCAGCTCGTACGGAGCGAGCTCGGGAGCTGGCGGCCGTGGGTGTCGCGGCGGCTCGAGCCGGTGCCGCCGGGCGCCCTGTCACCGTACGACGAGATCCTCCGCTGGGCCGGGCGCCTGCACGGCATCGACTGGCGGCTGCTGGCCGCCGTGATGTACGAGGAGTCGCGTTTCGATCCCGACGCCATCGGTCCCGGGGGCTCGGCGGGGTTGTTCCAGCTCATGCCCGCAACCTGGCGTGAGCTCGGCGTCGAGGACCCTCACCACCCGACAGAGTCCGCCGAGGCGGCCGCGAGGTATCTCAGCCAGCTCATGGAGCAGCTCGGCGATCTGCCCTTGCCGGATCGCGCGGCGATGGCCATCGCTTCGTACAACGTGGGTCCCGGGCAGATCTTCCACGCCCGCCGGCTGGCGGTCCAGATGCAGCTCGACCGGAACCGCTGGAGCGGCAACGTCGAGACCGCGATGCTCCTCCTGGACGACCCGGAGGTGTCGCGCAGCTTCTCCGGTGGGCTCTGCAGCTGCCGCCGGGCGGTCGGCTACACCCGCCGCATCCTGCGCCGCTACCAGGCCTACGTCGAGCAGTTCCCGCCGGTGTGAGCGGTCGCTGACGGTCGGTGCGGGCGGGCGCTCACAGCCCGTTGCGCTGGAACATGTCGCGCAAGGCCAGGAGCACCTGAGCGAAGTTGACCTCTTTGAGCAGCTTGTGCAGCTCATCTCTGGCCACGCCGGCGTTCATCCGTTGCTCAACTCTTGAGAGGATCTCGTGGAAGTCGGACAGCGGCTTGAGTCCGAGCTTGGTGAAGCGCTCCTCGTACCAGGGGCTCGCGCAGACCTGCTCCCACATCAGTGGCGCCGGAATGACATCCGACGACCAGACGCCGTCGGCGAGGGTGGTCACCTCCCGGTAGAGCTCGCGCAGGACCAGGCGGTCATCGCCGGCTGCGAGGAATCCCGTCAGGTTGTGGGGCCTGCTCTCCCGGTTGCCGTCGTCGTCGAACGTCGTGCTGACCGCCGGATGGGTCGCCGCCCGGGAGTCGCCGGCGCCGGTCGCCGGCCGTGATGGCGGTCGCGGCGCAGCGGGGGCCGGTCGGGCGGTCGGTGGCGAGGCCGGGGCGACCGGTGGTGGCTCGGAGACAGGGGCTTCGGGAGGAGAGGGCTCGGGCGCCGGCTCGTCGACCTTGGCCACAAGGGCCTCCTCGGACTCGACGACGACCGTCGTGGAAGGCGCCGGCACAGCTGCCGCCTCGGCCGGCGCCGACGGGGGTGGCGCCGGCGTCGCAGCCGC
>CAZKKP010000748.1:0-1735 GCA_964553295.1 uncultured Thermoanaerobaculia bacterium
CCCGACGCGACTCTCCGAGGGGCGTTGTTGCGGCCTTCACCGGGTGGGTCTCCCACAGACCAGCCGGCCGACGGCGTGCGCCGCCCACACCGCGGGCCGGAGCCACGCCTGGCTGCGGCCGGTTCGGCCGCGGTTGGCCAGGAGCGGCAATCGCTCGTAGAGCAGCTCCGCCCACTTTGCCGTGATCACCGGGACCGTGAAGTCGCGGGCGCGCGAGCGGCCGTTGGCGACCATGTCCTCGAACAGCGCCGGGCTCGAGCACAGCAGTTGGACACAGGACCGCGCGGCGGCGGGGTCCGCCACCTCGAGGTAGTCGAGGGCCGTCCGCCGAAGCTCCCGGTAGGCGTACTCCTCGCCGAGCACCGCCGGGCACCCGGCTGCCCAGGCGTTGACCAGCTTCGACGCCGGCTTCGACCTGTGCCCGTTCGGATCGGGAGGTCGCAGCGCCAGCACGACGTCGACGTGTCGGTAGTCGTGCCAGTCGAGGGACAGCCGGTCGATCGTGGCCGGATTCCAGTCGTGCTCGGTGGACGACCACTCGATCCCCCGGTCGGCGAGCCACGAGGCCCACGCCGGCGAACGGAGCTCCGGGTGGAGGTGCCGGGACAGGCCCCGAAAGGCGACGCTTCGGACCTCGGCGCCGCGGCTCGGGTCGCGGGGAATCAACCCCGGCTGCGGCCAGTGAGGGATGAAGAACCGGTGCCGGCCGTCGGCGAACCGGCCGTTCTGCACGATCTCGACATCGGCGATCGCCGCCTCCCGGCCATCCGCTCGAACGGACACCAGCACAGTCCCTCGCAGCCGACGCCACGCCCTGGCGACGAGCCGGCGGTGCTTGGTGTGGAAGACGAGGACCTCGGCCCCGCGCGGCACCTCGCCGACGAGCTCGACCGCGCAGCCGGCGTCCCGGAGGCGGGCCCAGGTCTGCAGCACCCAGATCCGTTCACCTCTCCGGAACAGGGTTTCGGACCGGCACGGGTCACCGTGCCGGAGCTGCACGAGGCTGGTCTCGCCCGGGAGAAGGAAGTGAACCGTCAGTTTCCTCGTACCTGCCGCGACCAGGGTACCGCGGGCCTTCGAGATCTTGGTACCGACGCCACGGTGCAGCCGCCGAGGGCGCCGCGCGGCGCGACCTGGCGGCGCCCGCCTTCCGAGGACCTGCGACCGGCGGCCAGGGCCGGAGGTGGGTCGAGTCGACTGTGGCGAGTCCGGGCCCGGCGCGCGAGGCGGCTGTCGCCGTGAGGTACCATCACGGCATGGTGACGATTGAGGTGTCGTCGGCGCGGGGTGGCTATGACGTCGTGGTCGAGCCGGGCGCCCTGGGGCAGCTCGGGGTGCTGTGCTCGGAGCGGAGCCTCGGGGCGGCGGCGGCGGTGGTGACGAACACGACGGTCGGACCGCTGTGGGCGCTCGAGGTCGCGAGGGCCCTCCGCGCGCCGGTCGACGAGCTGCCCGACGGGGAGCGGCACAAGGAGTGGCCGGCGGTCCAGGCGTTGTGCGCACGCTGGCTCGAGCGGAGACTCCACCGGGCGGGCCTGGTGGTGGCGATCGGCGGCGGCGTCGTCACCGACACCGTCGGCTTCGCCGCCGCCGTCTACCTCAGAGGGATCCCGTGGGTCGCCGTGCCGACCACCCTGCTCGGCATGGTCGACGCGGCGATCGGCGGCAAGACCGGCGTCAACCTGCCCCAGGGCAAGAACCTGGTCGGCGCCTTCTGGCCGCCGCGGTTGGTGGT
>CAZKKP010000749.1:0-1734 GCA_964553295.1 uncultured Thermoanaerobaculia bacterium
CTGGGAGTTCCCGACTCCCCCTCCACCGGCGTACTACTCGACCGATCATTTCTTGCTCCAAGCCCCTCTGGTCCCTGGTCTGAGCGTGGTGCACGGCGTGCGGGTGCTCGAGCCGGGAGATTGGATCTCCCACTCCCCTCCGCCGCCGCTGTTGGACCGCAGTCGCGACTCCTTCTGGAGGGCTCTGCCGAACGGGTTCGAGCTCCGCCAGATCTGCGACGGCGTCGTTCAGGATCCCTCGATGACGCTCCTTTTTCACTCGGCGCCCTTCGACTCGCCCCTGGTCCAAGTGCAGTCCTTCACGCTTGCCTCGCAGTCAACACGCATCGTCGCAGCTGCACGCACCAGCGATCCCGCGAGCCTTGACCAGTTCCTCTTCAAGGTGGACCTGAGAGACGGGGAGCTGACGCTGCTCGATTCAGGATGGGAAGGGCTTCCGAGCGCCCTCGCCACCCTCGGCCCGGCGCCGGCGCGGCACGAGCAGCTGGTGCCGATCGTGGCGGCGGGGCCGGGGGTGCGGGGCACCTTCTGGAGCACCGAGCTGTGGCTTTTCAACCCGGCGCCGGAGACGGTCACGGTGGTTCTGCGTCGGGTGACCGCGCCGGAGCAGGAGCGCGAGGTGGTGCTGCCGGCCCGCGCCAGCCTGGCGATCCCCGACGCCCTGGGCTGGTTGGGGGCGGGGCCGGACGGCGACGGCGTCGCCCACGAGGCGGTGGTGGTCAGCTCGGACCACCACTGGGGTGAGCAGCTCGTGGTCGCCGGCCGGATCTGGACCACCGACCCGTCGAGCGGCGGCCGCTACGGCCACGAGATGCTCGCGGCGCCCTACCCCTTCGGCTACTCCAACCACATCCAGTACCTCTGGGGTCAGCAGGAGCTCGCCCAGGTGCAGGCGCCCGGGCTGGACCCGGCCTACCTCGACCTGGACTTCCTCGAGCCCGGGCGGTACCGCGCCAACGTCGGTGTGGTCAACGACCTCGATGTGCCGGTTACCCTGACCCTGACCTGGGGGTACAACTTCTTCCGGGGGCCGGTGTACCCGGACCGCCGGCCGCCCGAGCTGATCCAGGAGCTGACGGTTGAGGCCCACGGGGTCCGAGTGGTCGCCCTCGACGAGCTGTTCCCGGCCGAGATCAGCAGCCGCTACCCGCCGAGGATCGCCGTGACCGGCGAGCTGCCGGCGGCAGTCTGGCTGTCAGTGGTCGACAACCTCACAGGGGACGCCACGTTTGTGCCCTTCACCACCTTCCGCTACCTGAACGACAGCTCGGACGACCGGCTGGTGATCCCGGCGGTGGCCCGCACGGGGGGCAGGCACGGCTCGAGCTGGCGCACCGACCTGATCGGCCCGATGTTCCAGGCGAGGCCGCTGCCCATCGTCGACCTCGCCTTTCGGCCCTCCGATCCGGAGACCGCGTGCGGCGGCGCCGCCGCGGTAGACGGCAAGGTCGAGGCGCCTGTGAAAGGGGACATCGGGATGTCGCTGGACGTCTGGCTCGACGAGCTGAGCCAGAACTGCGGCTGCCAGGTCCCTGTGTCATCGGCGACTCTCGGGTACGAGGTCATCTATCGCGACGTCATCTCGCTCCTGCCCGGGTGCGAGGACGAGACCTCGAGCAAGGGGGCGCTGGAGGTGCCGGCAGGGAGCTGGACCGCGGGCTGGTCGCGGACGTACACGACGCGGCCGGATGGCGGGACCTATGGCGGGATGCTGCCGTTTTACCCGCCCGGGGG
>CAZKKP010000750.1:0-1731 GCA_964553295.1 uncultured Thermoanaerobaculia bacterium
AGCGCCGAAGAAGACCGCGGCCGCCCGAGCCGCGCCGGCGAGCAGCCACCCGGCCGGCGCTGCGACGGAGGCCGCCTTCGCGTCCCGGAAGGCCCGGCCGCCTGGCGCCGAGCCGGACCGGACCGGCGACAGCGGCACGCCTCGCGGCTCGTCGGCGCCCGAGGTCGCCATGGCGGAGACCCTCTCCGAGGCTGCTCTGGCCGCGATCGCCTCGGGGGAACACCGGAAGCTCCTCACCGAGCTTCACCGCGAGGTGATGACCCTGGCCGAGGGGATCTACAGCGGCGCGCCGCGGCTGGCGGCGCCGCTGTGGAAGGAGCTCGTCGAGCAGGGCTGGGTCGACGCCCGGCGCGACGAGCTCGCCCTCGACCCCCTGCTGAAGCTGCACTCCCTCGTGGAAGTCCTCGGCGGCGTCGAGATCGACGCCGACCGTCGCCGCGCCGTCCTCGCCGAGGCCGGCTTCGCGCCTCTCCTCCTCGAACTCCGCCAGATGTTCCGGCGTCAGCTGGCCTGACCCGCCGGTCCCGCGTAGACGGCGCCCGGCGAGATCACCTCGCCGCCGGGCAGGTACTCGAGGCAGTGGGCCATCCAACCGGTCTGAATGGCGAGGCAGAAGGGTATCGGCAGGGCGGTCGCCGGCAGGCCGAGCGGGTGGTAGACCAGACCGGTGATGCTGTCGACGTTGGCGTAGACCCCCTTCGGCCCGAGCGCCCCCTCGACCTCGTCGCACAGCGTCCGGTAGACCTCCCAGCGGTCCTCGAGGCCGTGACTCGCCAGCATCCTCCGGGCATACGGCGCGAGCGCCGTCACCCGCGGATCGGGACACCTGTAGACCCGGTGGCCGAAGCCCGGGAAACGCGCACCGCGGGCAATCCCCTGCCGGGCCCAGTCGCGCGCCTCCTGCGGCGTCGCCAGACGCTCGAGGTTCTCGAAGGCGAGCTGGTTGGCGCCGCCGTGGCGAACCCCGGACAGGGCGCCCATGCCCGCCAGCACCGCCGAGCCCAGGTCGGCGCCCGTGGAGATCACCACCAGGGCGGCGAAGCAGGCGGCGTGCAGGCCGTGCTCCGCCTGGACGATCAGGCTGGCGTCAAAAGCCCGGGCCTCCAGCGGAGAGGGCTCTCGACCGAGGGCCTGCCAGAGGAAGTTGCCGCCGTAGCCCAGCGCCGGCCGCGCCGGCAGCGGCCCCTGGCCGCCGAGATGGCGGATCGCCGCCGCCGCGAGCGCCGCCGTCCAGGCGAGGATCCGGGCCGGCCGCCGCCACTGGGCGTCGAGACGGGTGTCCTCGGGCTCGGGCATGTGGCAGGCGGCCACGCTCAGCATCGTGCGATACAGCGCGAGGGGGTGGGCGCCGGCAGGCACCCGGCAGAGCGCCGCGAAGGCCGCCGCCGGGGGATCGGCCCAGGCCGCCAGCTCGGCCCGCCAGTCCGCCAGCTCGGCCCTCGACGGCAGCTCGCCGTGCAGCACCAGGGAGGTCACCTCCTCGAAGCTCGAGTGCTCGACCAGGTCGCCCACCGGGTAGCCGCGATACAGGAGCGCTCCAGCGGTCCCGTCGATCTCGCTGATAGCGGTGTCGCCGACCACCAGGCCCTCGAGCCCGCGCCCGTAGCGCTGCCGCCGATCGACCGGCGCCCGGCCTAGCACGGGCGCCTCGATTCAGAGGTGAGGGGTGAGGGGCTCGGGGTTGGGGGTGAGGAGTGAGAGGTGAGGGGTGAGGGGTGAGGGGTTGGGAGT
>CAZKKP010000751.1:0-1725 GCA_964553295.1 uncultured Thermoanaerobaculia bacterium
ACGACACCCGCATGCTGTCGGAGAAGTTCGCCATCGCCGCCGCCCGGCTGCTCGAGAGCGAGGGCGTGCGGGTCGAGATCACGTCCCGCGACGTCCCCTCGCCGGTGGTCGCGGCGATGGTCCGCGACCGCCGCGCGACCGTCGGCCTGACCTTCACCGGCAGCCACAACCCACCCGAGTACAACGGCCTCAAGATCTACACCGCGGACGGGATCCCGGCGCCGGACTCGTACACCGAGCCGATCGAGCGCCGGGTCGCCGAACTCGTCGAGGACTGGGACGACACCCTCCTGCCGGAGCCCGAGCTGATCACCTCCCACGACCCGAAGCCGGCCTACCTCGCCCGGCTCCAGGACCTGATCGACTGGCAGGCGATCCGCTCGAGCGGCATCAAGCTCGTCGTCGACCCCCTGTTCGGCACCACCCGCGAGTTCCTCGACCACATTCTGCTCGAGAACGACGTGCCGATCACCGTCATCCACAACACCCGCGACCCCTACTTCGGCGGCTACGCGCCCGACTGCACGTCGGAGAACCTGAGCCGGCTGCGCGACGTGATGCGCCGCGAGGGGGCGAACCTCGGGCTGGCGAACGACGGCGACGGCGACCGCTTCGGCGTGCTCGACGCCGGCGCCCGGATGGTCGACTCGTCGCAGGTGCTGGCCCTGGTGCTGGACTACCTCGCCCGGCGGCGCGGCCTGAAGGGGCGGGTCGGCCGCTCGATCGCGACCTCGCGGTTGCTCGACGCCGTCGCCGCCGACCACGGCCTGGAGCTGGTCGAGACGCCGGTCGGTTTCAAGAGCTTCGGGCCGCTGCTCCTCGACGGCACCCTGGAGTACGCCTGCGAGGAGTCGGCGGGCCTCGCCTGGGCCCGCCACCTGCCCGAGCGCGACGGCATCCTCGCCTGCCTTCTGGTCGCCGAGATGGTGGCGGTCGAGGGCCGGACCCTCGCCGAGATGTCGGCCCAGCTCGCCGCGCGGGTCGGCACCTTCGCCTTCCGGCGCACCCAGATGCCCCTGTCCGAGCGCATCCTCAGGCTCTTCCGCGAGCGCCTCGGGCAGAGCTTCACGACCTTCAACGGCCGCACCGTCCGCTCGGTCGATCGCCGAGAGGGCCTGCGCCTCGAGTTCGAGGGCGGCGGCTGGATCCTGGTCCGGCTCGCCGGCACCGAGCCCAAGGTCCGTCTTTACGCCGAGGGCCGCAGCCACGAGGAAATGCGGCACCTCATGCACCTGGCCCGCCAACTCTTCAGCGACCGGAGGAAATGACCATGTTCGACATCGAGTTCGTGATCGGTCGGGAGGTCCTGGACTCCCGCGGCAACCCCACCGTCGAGGCCGAGGTGGTGCTCTCCAGCGGCGCCGTCGGCCGCGCCATCGTCCCCTCGGGCGCCTCCACCGGCTCCCGCGAGGCCCTCGAGCTGCGCGATGGCGACCCCGAGCGCTACCTGGGCAAGGGCGTCATCCGCGCCGTCGAGCACGTCAACGGCCCCCTCGCCGAGGCCGTCGAGGGCCTCGACGCCCGCGACCAGCTCGGCGTCGACGAGGCCCTGCTCGAGGCCGACGGCACCGACAACAAGTCGAACCTCGGCGCCAACGCCATCCTGGGGGTGTCGATGGCCACCGCCCACGCCGCCGCCGAGGCCTCCGGGCTGCCGCTGTATCAGTACCTCGGCGGCTGCGGCGCCCGCGAGCTGCCGGTGCCGATGATGAACATCATCAACGG
>CAZKKP010000752.1:0-1723 GCA_964553295.1 uncultured Thermoanaerobaculia bacterium
ACATGCATACGCACGCCTTCAACGACCGGCAGGGGGAGATCGTCGTCTCGGGCCCCGATGCCGCCCAGCTCCTGCGCCTCGCCGGGGACGTCGAGCGGCTGCTCGAGTCGACCCCCGATGTCGGCGACGCCTGGACCGAGATCCGGCCGGGTCAGGACGAGCTCCGCGTCGTGCCCCGGGCGCACGACCTCGCCGGCTGGGGCCTGACCCCGGACCAGGTGCTGCCGGCCCTCGGCGTGCTCCGCCGGGAGGGCGCCGAGATGCGCACCGGCTGGCGGCTGGCCGACGGTCGCGAGGTGCCGCTGGTGGTGCGCCGGGACGTCGACCGCCGTCGTCGCGCGGTGGGCGAGGTCGAACGGCTGCGCCTGGCGACCCCGGCCGGGGTGCTGCCCATGGCCGCGGTCGCCGACGTCAGCCCGGCGCCGGCGCCGCCGCCCATCCTGCACCACAACGGCCGCCGCGAGCTGACCGTGTACTACCGGCTGGCCGACACCGCCCCCCGCTCCGGCCCGGCCCGGCAGAGCCTGGACGACCGTCTGCTCGCGGCGGTGCGCGAGATCCACCGGCCGACCGGGGTGGCGGTCGAGGCGGTCGGAGCCGACCGTTCGACGACCTGGTTCCGGCGGGCCCTCATCCCGGTGCTGCTGCTGCTCTTCGCCGTGCTGGCGATCACCTTCGAGTCGGTGACCATGCCGATCCTGGTGCTGCTGGCGGTGCCCCTGACGGTGCTCGGCGCGACCTGGGCGCTGGTGCTCGCCGGCATGCCCGCCGACATGATGGCCCTGGTCGGGGTGGTCGCCCTGCTCGGCCTGACCGTCAACCCCGCCATCCTGCTGGTCGACCGTATGCAGCGGCGGCTGCTCGCCGGCTCGTGGACTGCCGGCGCGGCGGCCCTGGCGGCGGTGCGCGAGCGCGCCCGGCCGGTGCTCATGACGTCGCTGACCACCATCGCCGGGCTGTGGCCGCTGGCCCTGACGACCGGCCGCGAACTCGAGATCTGGCCGCCCTTCGCCACCGTGGTGATGGGCGGCCTGGCGACCTCAACGCTGCTCACCCTGCTCGTCATCCCGGTGGGCTTCGTCGCCCTCGCCCGGCTCGACGCGGTCTTCGGCCGCCTCGGGCCGTGGGTGATGCTCGGCTGGCTCGCCACGACGGGCGCCGTGATGGCGCCGCTCATCCTGACCGGCGCCATCTCGTCGCTGCTCTGGCAGGTGGTGACCACGGCGCTGGTCGGCTCGCTGCTGCTCGGGGCGACGGCGCTCGGGTGGCGCCGCCGCGATCCTCCGGCGCCCGCGACCGAGGATGGCCCGCCGGTGCTGGAGGTGCGCTTCCTGTCCAAGGTCTACGGTCGCCCCGGGCCGATCGGGCGCGCCCTGCGCCTCGGCCGCGACTTCGCCGAGCGGGTCCTGGCACGGGGCGGCCGCCCCTTCGAGGTGCGTGAGGCCGTCGACCGGGCGGTCACCCTGGGTCTTGTCGCGGCGGGCGCACTGTACCTCGCGGCGAGCCTGCAGGGCATGCTCTGGAGGCTCGTGCTCGGCCTCGTCGGCGGCGTGCTCGTCGGCGCCCTGCTCGGCGAGCTGCGGCGGGCCCGCGGCCGTCACGACCCTCTCGGCCGGGTCGAGCCTGGCGGCGTCGAAGGGCTGCTCGCCGCGCTCGCGCCGTGGCTCGTGCTCGGCGGCTTCGGCCTGGTCTTCACCCTGGCGCCGCGCCTGGCCGGCGAGCC
>CAZKKP010000753.1:0-1719 GCA_964553295.1 uncultured Thermoanaerobaculia bacterium
CACCTTTGTCAACCACAACTGCCCTAGCCTCAAGACGGGCGGGGCGAACAGTTACGTCGCTGTCGCTGCCCCTGTCGCCGCCGCTGTCCCTGTCCCTGTCCCTGCCTCTGTCGCTGTCGCTGCCCCTGTCGCTGCCGCAGCCGCTGCCCCCGCAGCCCGAGCCGGCTCCGGCGTCGCCCCTCACAACCAGCGGTGACCTCGTCACCGTCCCCGGAGCCGGCGGGACGCCGGCTCTACAATTCGCTCGGTCCATCCCGAAGAACGGATTCTCAAGCGGCGTGATTGTGGCGCCGGCGTCTGATGCGCCGGCAAGCCGGCGGTACGCCTTGCCACGATCGACCCCGGAGGACTGGCGCCTGTGCCGTGGTCCTGCCGACGAGATGCCTTCCCGCGGTCGTCCCCGGAGCCGGCGGGACGCCGGCTCTGCAATGCGCCGTGCGGCGCCACCGCGCGCCCGCCGGTGTTGCTGGCTGTGTGGTCGGGCTGCGGGGGCGATCGGCGCAGGCGCCGGGATCTGGTCGGGCTCGGGCGGTGGTGGATCGGGCACTCGGGTAAGGGCGCGGGCACGGGGGGAGGGGGCCACGAGTGGGCGTTCCTGGCCGTCCGGTCACGGATCTCCGGCGGTAGTCGTGACGAGGCGGCGGAGGAGGTCGCGGTCTGACAGGGCGTGGTAGCGGAGGGCGTCGTGGTCGTAGCGGTGCTCGCGGCCGATCGGGCAGGCGTCGCGGACGGCGAGCCACTCCCGCCAGGCGCCGCGGCCGCCGCTGGCGGCGGTGGCGGCCTCGGCGGCGGCAAGGAGCTCGCGGCAGGCCGCGGTGCAGCCGGAGCAGGGGTCCGGGCAGGGGGGCGGGTCGCCTGAGGGACCCTCGAGCTCGACCACGACCACCGCCCGCAGGGCGAACCAGGGGCCGTGGACGGGGTGGACGGCGAGCCGGCTGGGAGAGCGCCGAGCGAGGCCGGCGACCTCGGCGACCCGCTGGATCGCGAGCCAGGGCGGGCCGTGGTGGGCGAAGCGGACGTTGGTCGGGTGGGGGATGGCGGCGACCGCCCCGGCGACGACGCCCTCGACGTGGCGGTCGAGGGGATCCTCGAGCTCGAGCCGGGCAGGGTCGGCGGCGAGCCAGGCGAGGAAGGCGGGCCACAGGGTCCGGGTGCTGCCGGCGACCAGGCCGAGGCGGCGATCACCGGGGCCCGAGCCCAGTCGCAGGCCGGCGTCGACGGCGGCGTCGAACCAGCCGACGCGAAACGGCGTCACCAGCTCGAGCCCGGGCGGTCCAACCGCCCGGCGGAAGCTCTCCGAGACGTCCTGCCACGGCGCCGGCACGACGCCATTGTGCCCCAACCGGCGTCGGTCGGCGCCGCCGGGTCGGCGTGGCGCGGCGGCGGGGATGTGGGATGCTTCTGGCCGGGGAGGCGGCATGCAGGTGGAGCTCATCCGGCCGTGGGGGCCGATCGAGGAGGAGCGGGGGGTGGTGGTGGTGATCGACGTCTTCCGGGCGGCGAACACGGTGCTGGCGCTGCTCGAGGCGAGGGCGGCGGTGGTGCTCCTCGAGGCCGATCTCGAGCGCGCCCGGGCGCTGCGTGCCGCCGACCCGAGGCGGCTGCTGCTCGGGGAGCGCGGCGGCCTGGCGCCGACCGACTTCGACGGCGGCAACTCGCCGGCCCGGGCCGCGGCCCTGGTGACGCCGGGCGCCGAGATCGTGCTCACCACATCGGCCG
>CAZKKP010000754.1:0-1707 GCA_964553295.1 uncultured Thermoanaerobaculia bacterium
CACCGTCGGCGGGCGACGTGATGACCACCGTCGGCGCCGCCTCGAGGTCGACGCGCATGACGCAATCGTTGACGTTGTCAAGCCACAGAAATGCCGAGACCCGCAAAGAGGTTGAAAATCTCGACGGGTACGCCCACAATTCTCTCAGGCCCTTTGGACATGCGACAGAATCGAGGCACACCGTGACACTCGGCATCAAGATCAAACGCCGACGCAAGGCCATGAAGCTCTCCCAGGGCGAGCTCGCGGACCGGGTCGGCATCAACGCCACCCATCTCAGCCGTCTCGAGACCGGCAAGTACCTGCCCTCCGTCGACGTCCTCAAGAAGGTCGCCGACGTCCTCGACGTGTCCGCCGACTACCTGCTCAGCGACGACGACCTCGAGCCCGCCGACGTCACAATCTGCAACAAGACTCTCGCCGAGCGCCTCCGCCTCCTCGACTCCCTCGACGAAGCCGACCAGGTCGCGCTCGTCCACGTCATCGACTCCATGCTCACCAAGCACCGCCTCCGCCAGTTTCTCGGCGAGCCCACCACCGCGGCCCACGGGGGATGAAGCCCGGCCGCGCCCTCCCGCGCGACAATTCGGGGTTGCAACGGCACACCGACGACGTTATGCTCTGTTTACACTACTCGACGGAGGATCCATGCCGACCCTGATCTCGCTCTTCACCGGCGCCGGCGGGCTCGACGTCGGGCTCGAGCAGGCCGGCTTCGAGACCGTCGCCGCCACCGACTTCGACGACGACTGCGTCCGCACGCTCCTCCACAACCAGTGCCGACGGGTGCCGGTGGCAGGCCGCCCCGGCGCGTCCCACCTCGACGGCGCGCTGGTCCTCAAAGCCGACGTCGCCGACGTCGAGAGCCGAGACCTCCTACCGCCCCACCTCGGCGGCGACTGGACCCCAGACCTCCTGGCCGGCGGCCCGCCGTGCCAGCCCTTCAGCTCCAGCGGCAAGCAGCGCTCCGTCCTTGAGCACCGCGGCCGGCTCTTCGAGCACTTCGTCCGCCTCGCCCGCGAGCTCCGCCCCCGCGCCATACTCTTCGAAAACGTCCGCGGCCTGGTCACCGCCCGCGGCTGCACCGGCGAGCCCGGGGAGGCCCTCGCCGAGGTCAAGGAGTCCTTCGAGGCGGTCGGCTACGCCACCACCTTCAGCCTCCTCAACGCCGCCGACTACGGCACCCCGCAGCGTCGCGTCCGTCTGTTCATGCTCGCCATTCGCGACACCACACTGCCGGAGTTCCCACGAGCAACCCACAGCCGCTCTCCGCACGAGACGCTGTTCGGCCGTACCAAGCCCTGGGTTACCCTCCGCGAGCTCCTCGCCACCCTCCCCGACCCCTCCCACGACGAGGTCGTCCGACCGAGCGAAGCCCTGGCCCCGCTCCTCGCCGAGGTGCCCTGCGGCAGCGGCCTGAAGAGCAACGGCCGTTCCGAGCCCACCCGTCCCGGCGGCCACTGGGGCTACAAGCAGGGCACCTTCGTCGCCGACCAGGACCTCCCCGCCCGCACCGTCACCGCCGCCAGCACCCAGGACTGGATCCGCCGACCCGACGGCAGCCTGCGCCGGCTCACCGTCCGCGAGTGCGCCGCCCTCCAGGGCTTCCCGCCCGAGTGGGAGTTCGTCGGCACCAAGGGCAGTCAGTTCCGCCAGGTCGGAAACGCCGTCCCCTCGGTATTCGGACGCGTCCTCGGCCTCGCCCTC
>CAZKKP010000755.1:0-1703 GCA_964553295.1 uncultured Thermoanaerobaculia bacterium
AACAGGTAGCGAAAAGGCGTATCTCTCCCAGTCCGGCCAGCTCTACCTGGAGCCGGCCTGCGCGGCGCTCGGCAAGGTCTACTGCTTCGGGCCCACCTTCCGGGCCGAGAAGTCGAAGACCCGCCGCCACCTCACCGAGTTCTGGATGGTCGAGCCCGAGGTCGCCTGGATGCGCTTCGACGGCCTGGTCGAGTTGGCCGAGGAGTTCCTGTCGGAGCTGGTGTCGAGGATCCTCGACCGCTGCGCCGTCGACCTCGAGCGGCTGGAACGGGACGTCGCCCCGCTCGAGGCGGCGACCCGGCGGCCCTACCCGCGGCTCGACTACGGCGACGCGATCGCCAGGCTGCAGGAGCTGGGCTCGGACATCCGCATGGGCGACGACTTCGGCGGCGACGACGAGACCGTCCTCACTCAGCAGTACGACCGGCCGTTGATGGTCACCCGCTACCCCGCGGCGATCAAGGCCTTCTACATGCAGCCCGACCCGTCCGACCCGAGCCGCGCGCTGGCTCTGGACGTGCTCGCGCCGGAGGGCTACGGCGAGATCATCGGCGGCTCCGAGCGCTCGGACTCGCTGGCGCACCTCGAGCGCCAGATCGCCGCCCACCAGCTGCCCCGCGAGGCCTTCGAGTGGTACCTCGACATCCGCCGCTACGGCTCCTTCCCCCACTCCGGCTTCGGCATGGGCATCGAGCGCTGCGTCGCCTGGCTGTGCGGCCTGACCCATCTCCGGGAAGCGATCCCCTACCCGAGGCTCATCAACCGACTGTACCCGTAAGACCGGGGCGTTCGTGGATGGTCCGATTCGCTCCGCGAATCGGAGTAGAAGAGGGGCGATTTTCGGTGAGTGCGTGGATATCCGGATTCGCGCAGCGAATCGCACCGGCGAGGGGATTCCTGGACTTCATGGAGTCATCCAATTGGCTGAGCCGCTCGGAGAGGTCATGAACTGTCTTCGGGTGGGCGGGCGGCTACCCGGATTCGCGCAGCGAATCTGGTGACCACCGACGCCTACCGAGGAGTCAGTCGGGCAATCGTCGCGCCCCAGCCGCCGCGGTCGGGGGTGGCATCGCTGAACTCGATGACGAGGGGGCTCTTCGCCAGGAGGCTGCGGACGCGCTCCCGCTGGACGCCGATCCCCCGGCCGTGGATCAGCCGGACCTCGGCGAGGCCGCGCTCGTGGGCCGCCTCGAGGTAGGCGGCGACGACGTCGGGGACGTCCTTCGGCGGGAAGGGGTGGAGGTCGAGGGCGTCCTCGATGGGGATCTCGATCGGCATGTCAGGGTCGGCGGGCTCGGGCTCGTCGTCCTGGGGGGGGGCGTCGTCGTCCGAGGCGCCGCTGTCGACGTCCTCGGGGCCGGCGCCGAGGGCGAGCACCGCCGCGGTGAGGGCGGCCATGAGCAGCGCGAACACCCCGTAGCCGATCCAGGC
Organism: uncultured Thermoanaerobaculia bacterium; assembly: GCA_964553295.1. GTDB lineage: Bacteria > Acidobacteriota > Thermoanaerobaculia > Thermoanaerobaculales > Sulfomarinibacteraceae > CAZKKP01. The sequence continues at coordinate 1,432 of CAZKKP010000755.1, forward strand.
CTTGGGTCCGATCGCCTGGGCGAGCGGCCACGTGACGAGGGCCGCCACCGCCACCACGCCGAGCTTGGTGGTGAGGTAGACCCGGCGGACCAGCGGGTCGCGGAGCACCTGCCGCCACATGGCGCGAGTCTACTCCACCGCTCGACGGTTCACACGAAGATCGAAAGACCCGAATCGAGCACCACGTGCCTCTGTGCCTCTGTGGTCCAACTCCTGCGGTCGGCTTGCGGACAGGCCCTCTCGCGGGAGGACGCTTCAGGACAGAGGCTCGG
>CAZKKP010000756.1:0-1701 GCA_964553295.1 uncultured Thermoanaerobaculia bacterium
GCCACAAGACGCTGGCCCGCCAGGCCTGGGACCGGGCAGCCTCTGCCGCCAGGGCCGCCGGCGCCGACGACGCCCTGCTGGTTGACGACCGGGGCCGGCTCCTCGAGACCGCGGTGGCGAACCTGTGGCTCGCCCACGGCCCACGGCTGCTCACCCCCCCCGCCCCCGGGCGCTGCCTGCCGGGCATCATGCGCGGCTGGCTCCTCGAGCACGCCGCCGAAGCCGGCCTCGCCGCGGCGGCGCGCGACCTGACCCTCGACGACCTCGGAGCCGCCGACGAGGTCTGGGTCAGCAACGCCGTCGTCGGCCTCCGCCGCGTCGCCCGGGTCGACGCCCGCACCTGGGGCGCCTGGCCCGTCTTCGACCGCCTCGCCGCCCTCGCTCTCCCCGCCCCTGCCTGGCCCCGGCCGTGACCGGCCGGTCGCGGTCCAGGCGCCAGCCGAGCCCGGGTCGGGGTCGGGGGTCAGGGGTCAGGTCAGGGCCTGTGCCAGAGTGAAACGGTCACGGGCCTCGGCTCAGGTGGATTTCTGGCTCGAGCTCCGAACCGGGTGGGAGGGCGGTCATTCCTCGAGGCGGCAGTGGTCGTCGCAGGAGGGGCTCAGCGGCAGTCGGTGACGGTTGCGGGCTACCAGGTCATACAGCCATCGGCCGATGACGGGCAGCGGCGGCAGGCCGGTGAGGAGGGCGAGCCAGCGCCAGCCGGGCAGCTCGGCCATGATCCGCCGCCAGCCGTCGAAGCCCGAGAGGGGCTCGGCGCCGGGGGCGCACACCCACATCGTCCGTTCGAGCTCGGCCAGTGGTCGCGGCCACGCCGCCTCGGGCGCCGTCCGCAGGTCGCGGAAACGCAGCCGGTCGAGCCGGTCGCGCCGTTCGCTCCAGCTCCGGGAGCGGCGGCAGAGCTCACACCGGCCGTCATACCAGACGTCGAGCACGACCGGGGCGCCCGAGGGCTCGTTCATCGTCGTAGACAACCCGCCGACGAGGGCTTGACATTCCTTCAGCACATTCTAAAATGGCGATATGATGATGCGACACTCTCTCGCTTCGAAGCTGCAGCCGGCGCCCGACGAGGTCGGCTGCGTGTCCCCCGACCGGACCCCCGAGGAACTCCTCGGACTGCGCCGCCAGCTCGCCTCCGAGGCGCCGAGGCTGCGTCGTTCGGCGGACGAGTTCGCGATCCTGTCGAGCGAGACCCGGCTCAAGATCCTCAGCCTCCTCGGTCAGACCGGCGAGCTCTGCGTGTGCGACCTGGCGACCGTGCTCGACATGACCCCGGCGGCAGTCTCCCAGCACCTGAGCCGGCTCCGCGCCGGCGGCCTGGTCGCCAGCCGCCGCTGCGGTATGACCATCTACTACCGGCGCACCGACCCGCGCGGCTGGGCGGTGGCCTCGTCCTACCGCGTACTGTGCACCGCCACGGAGGACTGATGCGTCCCACCGCCCTGCTGCCCCTCGCCCTCGTGCTCCTCCTCGCCGCCTGCACCCCGTCCCCGGTGCGCACCACCTTCACCGTCCACGGCATGCACTGCGACGGCTGCTCGGGCGCCATCACCGAGGCCATCTCCACCCTCGAGGGCGTCATCGAGGCTTCGGCCGATCACGAGCTCGGCGCCGCGGTCGCCGTCCACCGCCCCGATCTCGCCCCGGTCGAGCGGCTGACCTCCGAGATCGAGAGCCTCGGCTACACCGTCGCCGCCAGCC
>CAZKKP010000757.1:0-489 GCA_964553295.1 uncultured Thermoanaerobaculia bacterium
GACATCCCGGGCCGCATCGACGGCTCGCTGATCGGCCGCGACGCGCGCCTGGTGCGCACCGCGGCCAAGCCCAAGGCGTTCCGATTCATGGTCGGCGACAACTCGCTGGTGGAGGTCCCTTGACGACAGGTCTCCTGACGACAGGTCCCTTGACGGCAGCTCCCGTGACGACAGCTCCCGTGAGAAAGCAGGTCCCGTGAGAGCGCTCATCCTGGGCGGCGGCGGCATGCTCGGGCGCGCGCTGGTGCGAGCGTGGCGGCGGCGTGGGCAGCCGGTCCTGGGGCTCGGCCGCGAGCAGGCCGACGTCACGGACCGCGAGCGGCTGCTCTACTGGGCCGACGCGTTCCGTCCCGAGCTGATCGTCAATTGCGCCGCCTACACCCGGGTCGACGCCTGCGAGAGCGACCGCGAGCGGGCGCTCGAGGTCAACGGCCGCGCGGTCGACCACGCGGTGGCCGCCGCCGAGCGCGCCAAGGCGCTGCTGATCCA
>CAZKKP010000757.1:499-1696 GCA_964553295.1 uncultured Thermoanaerobaculia bacterium
GCCGGGCTCGGCATTCCGCTGGTCCAGATCTCGACCGACTACGTCTTCGACGGCACCGCCCGCCGCCCCTACGCCGAGGACGCCCAGACCGCGCCGATCTCGGTCTACGGCGAGACCAAGCTCGAGGGCGAGCGGCGGGCGCTGGTCTACCCGGGCGCGCTGGTGGTGCGCTCGAGCTGGCTCTTCGGCCACGGTGGCCCCAACTTCGTCGCCACGATCGTCGGGCTGATCGCGCGCGGTGAGCGCACGCTCAAGGTGGTCGACGACCAGACCGGCTGCCCGACCTACACGCCATACCTGGCCGAGGCGATCCGCGAGCTGGCCATCGCCGGCGCCACCGGCGTGATCCACTATCGCAACCGTGAGCCGGTCACCTGGCACGGCTTTGCCACCGAGATCGCCCGCCTGTGGGACTGCGGGGTCGAGGTGCTGCCGGTGACCACCGAAGAGTTTCCGCGCCCGGCGCGCCGGCCCGCTTACTCGGTGCTGGCCGTCGAGCGCTTCGAGGCGACAGTCGGCCGGCGGGTCGAGCCCTGGGGGCTGGGGCTCGTCGAGTACCTCGCCGACCGGCGCCGAGGGAGGAATCGAGCATGAGCGTTCCGAGTCCCAAGCGAGCTCCCGAAAAGAGAGCCCTGATCACCGGGATCACCGGCTTCGCCGGCTCCCATCTCGCCGAGCTCCTGCTCGACGAGCACCCCGAGGTGGAGGTCTACGGCAGCTATCGCTGGCGCAGCCGCACCGAGAACATCGAGCACCTGGGCGACCGCGTCCGGCTGCTCGAGGCCGACCTGCGCGACTACCACTCGGTGCAGACCCTGCTCGAGGAGTCGCGGCCCGACTACGTCTTCCATCTCGCGGCGCAGAGCTTCGTGCCGTCGTCGTGGCGGGCGCCGGCCGAGACCCTGTCGACCAACATCACCGGCCAGACCAACCTGTTCGAGGCGATCCGCGCCCTCGGGCTCGATCCGGCGGTGCAGATCGCCTGCTCGTCGGAGGAGTACGGGCTGGTCTACCCGGACGAGACTCCGATCAAAGAGACCAACCCGCTCCGGCCGCTGTCGCCGTATGCGGTGTCCAAGGTCAGCCAGGACTTCCTCGGTTACCAGTACTTCCAGAGCTACGGGCTCAAGGTGATCCGCACCCGCGGCTTCAACCACACCGGGCCCCGGCGCGGCGACGTCTTCGTCACCTCGAACT
>CAZKKP010000758.1:0-1694 GCA_964553295.1 uncultured Thermoanaerobaculia bacterium
AGGCGGCCAGTCGAGCGGCAACTACGCCATCAGCTATTTGGGTGGCACACTCTCGGTCGACCCCGCATCCCTCACCGTCACCGTCAACGATGCCGACCGCACCTACGGCAGCGCCAACCCGGACTTCACCGCAAGCTACGACGGCTTCGTGCTCGGACAGGATGCGGACGTGCTCGACGGCACCCTCGCCTTCGGGACCGACGCAACCCGTCGAAGCGACGTCGGCACCTACGAGGTCACCGCAGGCGGCCAGTCGAGCGGCAACTACGCCATCAGATTTGTCGGTGGCACACTCAGCCTTGAATCTGCGGCCCTCAGCGTCATCGCCAACGACGCGACACGCCTCGCCGGCGAGCCTAACCCGGCCTTCACGGCAAGCTACGAGGGCTTCGTGCTCGGCGAGGACGAGAGCGTCCTCGGCGGCACCCTGGCCTTCTTCACACCGGCAGGGTCCGACAGCCCAGCAGGCAACTACACGATCACGCCCGACGGCCTCGTCGGCGGAAATTACGCGATCACTTATGTCGACGGCACGCTCGGCGTCCTGCCTTCCCCGACCGGCCCCGATGCCGGCGACGGCGGCGACCTTCTGTCCGCCGTCATCGATCCGCTGCGCCGAGGTGTCGCGCCCCTCACCCCGGGCGACGCGACCTTCCGAACCACGCAGTATGACGCCCCCCCGGCAGCCTCGAACACCTTCGAACTGACCTATTCGCTGGGTGAGATCGTCCAGCTCGCCCCTGAAGGCGCGGCCGCAGCCGCACAGGGCTTCGTTCCGGCCGCTGGCGGAGGCGGGGAAGCCGAGGGCGGCGATTGCTCCGGCCCGATAAACCGCGGCGGCAACGAAGCGGGCTGTGCCCGTCAGGCCATCGTCGAATCCTTCTGGACCACCACCAGCGAAGAAAGCAACTGATGCACGCACGCCTTACCCTCGCGGCACTCGCGGTCCTGCTCGCTCCGGCCGCGCTGGCGCAGTCGCCCGTCGATTTCCTGCCGCGCGAACCCGGCCTCGCGCCGCCGCCGGAACGTCTGGTCACCGCACCGGACCCGGCCGAGGACACCGGCCCGATAACGTCGGTTGCCGCAGACGGCGGCCCGGGCATCGTCCTCGCCGGAATCACGCTTGAGGGCGTCACGGCCTTCGAGCCGGCCGAACTCGAGCCGATCTGGGCGGAACTGATCGGCCAGCCCGTAACCGTCACCGCGCTCGAGGACATCGCCAGCCGGATCGGCGCCGCCTACCGCGCCCGCGGCTTCGTGCTTTCCCAGGCGATCCTGCCCGCCCAGACCGTGGAGAACGGCGACGTCACCATCCTCGTGGTCGAGGGCTTCGTGAACCGCGTGGCAATCACCGGCGGCGCCGACAACCAGAACGCCTACGCCGAGACCCGCTTTGCCCCGGTCGCCACCGACCGCCCCCTCGCGCTCCGGACGCTCGAGCGTGGGATCTTGCTGTCCCGCGACACCTTCGGCGGCACGGTCGAAACCGTGCTCGAACCTTCCGCAGACACCTTTGGCGCCGCTGATCTCGGCGTGCTGATGGAACCCGAGCCGATCACGTATTTCGCGGCGCTCGACAATCGCGGATCGCGCCTCTACGGCGAATGGACACTCGGAGCGGGGGCCCGGGCCTACAACCTACTCGGCCAGAACGAACGGCTCGACGCGCTGATCGCGGTGGCCCCCCGGGACGG
>CAZKKP010000759.1:0-560 GCA_964553295.1 uncultured Thermoanaerobaculia bacterium
CCGCCGACGGTCGACGGTCTCGCGGTAGAGCTCGAGCTTCTCGGGGATGACGCGGGCCGGATCGCAGAGCCCGCGGATGCGGGCCGCCGCCGCCCAGCCGAGGTCGCGCCCGAGCCCGGGCTCGTCGAGCAGCCGGCGCAGGGCGGCGGCCAGCGCTATGGGGTCGGACGGCGGCACCACCAGCCCCGAGCGTCCGTCCTCCGCCATCTCGGCCATGCCGGTGGTCGCGGTCACCACCACGGCGCCGCCCATCGCCATCGCCTCGCAGCAGGTGTAGGGGAAGTTGTCCCAGATCGGCGGGAAGACGCAGGCGGTGGCGGAGGCGAAGAGGCCGAGCAGCTGCTGGCGCGGCACGGGACCGCGGAAGCAGATCTGGTCGCGCAGCACGGATGGGATCCGCGCCTCGAGCAGCGCCCGCATCGAGCCCGGCCGGGCGCCGGCAGGGGAGTCGCGGCCGATCAGCTCGAGCACCAGGCCGGGCCTCTGGGCGAGCAGTGGCAGCACTGCGTCCAACAGCTCGACAACCCCCTTGCGGGGCTCGAGCCGGCCGGCGAAGACGA
>CAZKKP010000759.1:570-1693 GCA_964553295.1 uncultured Thermoanaerobaculia bacterium
GAGCCTCGCCTCGGCGTCCGCCGGTCGCGTCGCGGTCCGGGCGATGCGGTCGACGGCGTCGAGGTCCATGGCGTTGGGGATCACCCGGATGGGGTGCGTCGTCGGATCGAGGCCGAGGCGGGCCGCGACCATGTCGGCGAGCCGCCGGCTCGGGCTGACCAGGGTGTCGGCGCGCCGGATGGCGGCGTCCTCGGCGACGCCGCGGCGCTCGACCCAGCCGTCGGTGCGGCGGAGCAGGTTGTGCTCGGCGATCTCGCGGATCGGCGAGTGCAGGGTGAGGGTGACCGGCAGGTCGGGCAAGCCCGGGACGCGGCCGCGGCGGGCCAGGGGGACCCAGGCCTCGGCAAAGCACTCGGGCATCTCGACCACCTCGAGGTCCACCTCGCGGTGGACCGCGGCCAGCCGCTCCGCCGCGAGGAACGACCAGAAGAGGGAGCAGTCGCGACCGCGACAGACCCAGCCGAGAGGGTCGTCGGGGCGATCGTGGGGCGCCACCGGCCGGTAGCCGTGATCCAGCGCCGCCACCGGGTGGACCACCAGCCGGCCGCCGCCAGGGAGGTCCTCGGCGGACCACGGCCGCCCGCCACCGTCGACCCAGGCATTGGCCACAACGTGCACCTCGTGGCCCACAGCCGCCAGGGCGCGGGCAGTGATAGCGGAGTAGGTGCCGATGCCACCGCCGGAAAACGGCGGGTACTCCGACGACACCAGGCCGATCCTCACGGCTGGCTCCCCATGGGGAGAAACTGCACGGGGCCGAGCTCGACCGGGGTTGGATCGGCGCCGACGAGCAGGCACGGCAGGGCCTCGGGGTCGTCGTCGAGGGCAGAGAAGCGCAGCACCACCGAGCGCCAGCCGGGGCCAAGCATCATCCCCTCGGACAGCCCGAGGGCGTTCCAGGGCTCGCGGCCGCGCACCACGCACCAGGTGATCTCTCGTTGGTCGTCGGCGCGCAGCTCGGCACGGAGCTCGTAAATCGCGCCGCGGGTCAACGCGACCGGCGGCCGCGAGAGCTTGACGTGCCAGTTGAGCTCGCCGGGGGCGTCGACCTCCAGGCGGCAGGCGTCGCGGCGATCCGGGGTAGCGCGGAGCCGCGCCGCCGCGCCCGCGAAGAGCTCGAGCC
>CAZKKP010000760.1:0-1674 GCA_964553295.1 uncultured Thermoanaerobaculia bacterium
GCGACTGGCGGGTCGAGGGGGCCAAGCCGGTCCTTGCCGCCGCCTCGGGCAAAGGCCCCGAGGTCAACCTCCGCCGGGCGCTGGCGGCCGTGGGCGGCATCGGCGCCTTCGTCCGCCGCGGCGAGAAGGTCGCCGTCAAGCCGAACTGCGCCTGGGACCGCACCCCCGAGCAGGCGGCCAACACCAACCCCGAGCTGGTGGCCGAGCTGGTCCGCCAGTGCCTCGAGGCCGGCGCCGCGCAGGTGACGGTGCTCGACAACACCTGCCACGATCCCGACCGCAGCTTCGCGCGCTCGGGCATCGGCCCCGCCGCCGCGGCCGCGGGCGCCCGGGTGCTTCACCAGGGCAACGCCGGCACCGTCCTGCTCGACCTCGGCGGCACCGTGCTCGGACACTGGGAGGTGCTCACGCCGCTGGTCGAGGCCGACCGGGTCATCAACGTACCGATCGTCAAGCACCACTCCCTCGGCGTCCTGACCCTGGGCATGAAGAACTGGTTCGGCGCCATCGTCGGCCGCCGCGGCAACCTGCACCAGCAGCTGCCCCGGGTCTGCGCCGAGCTCGGCGCCGCCCTGCGCCCGACCCTGACGGTGGTCGACGCCACCCGGGTGATGGTTTCCGGCGGGCCGACCGGCGGCTCCCTCGAGCTCGTCAGGACCCTCGACCGGATCGCCGTCGCCACCGACCCGGTCGCCGCCGACGCCTGGGCCGCCGAGCAGATGGAGGTCGCCACCGATCGCCTGTCCTACCTCGCCCTCGCCGAGGGGATGGGGCTGGGTACCAGCGACTGGCGATCCCTCGAGGTCGCCCCGGCGTGATCGGCGCCCGCCACCTCCGGATCGCCACCCAGGCGCTGTTCCTGCTCGCTTTCGTCGGCCTGTTCGTGGCCCTGGAACGGCCCGAGGTGCCCGGCGAGATCGCCTCGCTGCTCCTCGCCCTGGACCCGCTCACCGCCGTCGGCACCGCGCTCGCCGACTGGACGGTCCCCGGCCTGGCCGGCCTCGGCCTGGCGGTGCTCGCGGCGACCGCGGTCCTCGGCCGGTTCTTCTGCGGCTGGATCTGCCCCCTCGGCACCCTGCAGCAGCTCGCGTCCTGGCTCGCCGGTCCCCGCCGGCGGCTCCGCCCGGGGCTCAACCGCTACCGCCCGTGGTTCCAGCTCAAGTACATCGTGCTGCTCGTCTTCCTGGTCGCCGCCGGGCTCGGCGTCAACCACCTCGGCTGGCTCGACCCGATCCCTCTGCTGCACCGCGGCGTCGCCGCCGGTCTCCGCCCATTGTGGCGCGACACCGTCGCGCCGGGCGGCTGGCTGCCCTTCGCCCTGCTCGCCGCCGTGGTCCTGCTCTCGACCTGGATGCCGCGCTTCTTCTGCCGGGCGGTCTGTCCCCTCGGCGCTCTGCTCGGGATCTTCGCCCGCCTCGCGCCGCTGCGCATCCGCCGCGCCGACGGCGCCTGCTCCGGCTGCACCCTGTGCCTGTTCGCCTGTCAGGGCGCCGACGAGCCCATCGGCGACCACCGGGTCTCGGAGTGCCACGTCTGCCTCAACTGCCTCGACCGCTGTCCCGACCACTCCCTCGCCTACAGCGCCCCGCGACCCGGCCTCGAGACCCGGACCATGCCCCTCGACGTCGGCCGGCGGCGCGCCCTGCTCACCGCCGTCGCCGCGGCGGTCGCGGT
>CAZKKP010000761.1:0-1668 GCA_964553295.1 uncultured Thermoanaerobaculia bacterium
CCGCCGTAGACGAAGGTCTGCTTCACCAGCAGCGACCGGTCGGTGGTGAAGGTCGCCGACCAGGCGTCGGTGGTGCCGTCCTCGAAGCCGTCGGAGAAGATGTGGTCGGGGGTCCTCGTGCTCGCGCAGTAGGACTCGACGCCGTCGAAGTAGTTGAGGGTCGTCACCGACTTGAGCCTGCCGAGGGCGCGGTCACCCGGCGCGTTCTGGCGTCCGTAAGCGTACCAGGTCAGGGGGACCTCGACGCCGCAGGAGGTCATGGCGTCGACCCCGAGGAGGCGGCCCGCGTGGTCGTACCGGGTCCTCAGGTCGACGTCTCCCTCGACCCTGCGCCCGGCGTTGCCCAGGGCGTCGTACTCGGAGTAGAGGACCAGGCCGTTGCCGCCGGCGCCGGTCTCCGGGTGCTGCTCGGACAGCAGGAAGCCCCGGTTGTCGTAGCTGAAGGTCCTGCTCTGCGAGACGCCCACAGGTGGGGAGACCGTCACCGTCTTGAGCCGGCTGCCGGCGTCGTAGGCGTACTGGGTGAGCGCGGCGGTGGCGCCGCTGGCCTGGTACTCCTTCGTCAGGCGGGGGCGACCGAACCGGTCGAAGCTCTGGGACACGGTAACCGGCCTCTGCTGGAGCACGCCGCCGATGTCCGTGAGGACCTGGACCGTCTCGGCGAGCCCGGACTCCCCGGTGTAGGACCGCGCGACCACCGAGCCGTCGGCCAGGGTGACCTGCCCGGGGCGGCCGAAGGGGTCGAAGTCAGAGTAGGTCGTGGCGTGGGAGGTCGTCCCCCACTCCGAGGCGGCGACGACCCAGCTCTGGCCGTTGTACGTGGTCGTGCGCCCGGTCCAGGCGCCGGAGGGCAGCAGGCGCCGCTCGTGGACCAGCCGGCCCAGGGGGTCGTACTCGGAGCCCTGCCTCGCCAGCACCCCGGTGGTGCTGCCGTTGGGGCGGAGGAAGACCTCCAGCTGGGGGCCCACCCCGGCCACGGTGAAGGGCACATGCTGGTACTCGACCCAGGCGTCGTTGCCTTCGGCGAGCCCGGTCCGAGGCTTGACCCAGGTCGGCCGCAGCCGTGCGTCGTACTCGTAGTCGGTGTAGAGCCCGCCGGGGTCGTGCTCCCGGCGGACCAGGCTGGTCGCCCAGTCCACCTCCCGCTCCAGGCTCAGGTAGGGCAGCGGCTCGAGGATGACGTTGCCGACGTCGTCCTCCACCCAGTCATGGTGCCGCGTCGTGGCGAGGACGCCCCGGCTCCAGGTGTGGGCGGCCTTGGCGTAGGGCAGCGCCGGCAGCGACATCGAGCACAGGGCGGATGACGTGCCGACCGCCTGGACGTCGCCCCCGTAGTGGCGCTCGGTCACGGGGTTGCCGGAGGAGTCGTGGTCGTAGGCGACCACCAGGTCGTGGGCGCTTCGGGACGACGGACCGGTGAAGCTCTGCGCGACGACCCGGGCCCGGGTCAGCGCGCCGAGCGGGCTGAAGCAGAAATCCTGGCGGGCGGTGGTGGCGCCGCTGGTCTGCTGCCTGGCGTCGAAGGTGTGGAGGATCCAGGGGGCGCTCGCCGCCGGCAAGGTGAAGCTGCCGGGATAGCTCCCGGCTGCCGGGTTGTAGGTCGTGGTCGTCGTGCGCACGTTCTCCCCGGAAAAGTTCCCGCCGGTGGTGGTCGTGCGGTAGTGCCCG
>CAZKKP010000762.1:0-1660 GCA_964553295.1 uncultured Thermoanaerobaculia bacterium
CTGTAGACTGTCGGCAAGTTCCGACAGCTACGTACGTCCTGGTGCGTCGAGCTGGACGCCGGGGGACGTTTCCGGAGGTGTGGATGGCCCATTCCGAGGTGGTGCCGCCGGCGGAGACCCTGGCGCAGATGGTGGCGCCTCGACGGCGGAGCGCCATCCTGCAGCGGCTTCACGCGCGCGCCACCCGATGGGCGATGGCCGACCGAGGCGTCGGCCGTGCTCAGTCCCACCCGTGTCAGCCCATCGCCCGCAGCGCCACGCGGCTCGCCGCCGCCGGGTCGCCCGGGTGATCCCGCTGGACCGCGCCGGTTCGGCGCGGGCGACCGTCACTGCCGGGTTCCGCCCGGCCAACCTAGGAGGAACCGTGCAACGAACCGTCCGCCTCTTGCTCGCCGCACTCACGATCGTGGGCCTCGGCCTCGGCACCGTGCAGGCCCAGGGCTTCACCCCACGCAACGTCGAGTGCATCGCCCCGGCCGGCGCCGGCGGCGGCTGGGACTTCATCTGCCGCCAGATGGCCGACATCCTGGTCCAGATGGGCCTGGTCCCCGGGGCAATTCGCACCCAGAACCTCGTCGGTGCCGGTGGTGGCGTCGCCTACGCCAGCGTCGTCAACAACGAGCGCGGCAACGAGAACCTCATCGTCGCCGCCTCGACCGCCACCACCAGCCGGATTGCCGGCGGCGAGTTCGCCGGCTACACGGCGGACGACGTCCGCTGGGTCGCGACCCTCGGCGCCGATTACGGCGTCCTCGCGGTGGCGCCTGACGGTCTCTACAAGACCTTCGAGGACGTCCTGAACGCTTGGCGCATCGACCCGTCGCTCGTCTCCTTCGTCGGCGGCAGCGCTGTCGGCGGTTGGGACCACCTGAAGATCCTGCTGGTCGCCGCCGCCGCCGATGTCCCGGTGCGGCAGGTGCGCTACACCGCGTTCGACGGCGGCGGCCTGGCGCGCATCGAGGTCCTCGCGGGGCGCGCGGACCTCTTCTCGGGCGACATCTCCGAGGTCCTGCCCGAGGTCGAGGCCGGCAACCTGGTGCCGCTGATCGTGCTCTCGCCCGAGCGCCAGGGCGGCCTGCTGGCCGACGTCCCGACGGCCATCGAGCTCGGCTACGACGTGATCGGTTCGAACTGGCGCGGCTACTACATGGCGCCCGGCATCAGCGAAGAGGCGTACCAGTGGTGGGCCGACGCGTTCCGTCAGATGGCCGGCACCGAAGCGTGGGCCGCGCTGCGCGAGCAGAACGGCCTGGCCCCGTTCGAACTGTTCGGCGCGGAGATGGAGGCCTTCGCCAAGGAGCAGGTCGAGGACATCACCGACCTGCTGCGGGGCATCGGCGCGATCCCGTAACCCGAGGTGTGGGCGGGCCGTCGGGCCCGCCCACACACACCTCATCCCGGCCGTCGCGCGACGATCGGCCGAACCGCGAGGCCCATCCATGACGGACCGCATCACCGGCGCTCTGCTGCTCGCCTTCACCCTCTGGTACGGCGCGACGGCCTGGGGCATCCAGCGGAGCTTCTTCTCCGACCCCCTGGGCTCGCGTCCCTTCCCGCTCGCCGTTGCGTTCTTTTTGGCGCCGCTCGCGCTGTATCTTCTTCTCGGTCGCCCGACGACCCGACCCGTCTGGCCCGAGCGGTCCGCCTGGCCCGCCCTGGT
>CAZKKP010000763.1:0-1656 GCA_964553295.1 uncultured Thermoanaerobaculia bacterium
TTGCACTGCGTCACCAGCGACAGCGGCTCGCCGTCCGCCTTCGGCCGCCGGGACAGGTGACGCTGGAAGAGGTCGAGGACGGTGCGGTTGAGGTGCTCAGGACGCGTGACCTCCCGCTCGGCGCACCAATCGCAAAACTCCCTGAGGTCGGCCCGCCGGGTCCACAGCCCGTCGACGCCGTAGCCCCGTGCCTTGAGCCAGGCGACGTGGCGGCCGACGTGGGCCGCCATGCTGTGGGGGTCCGAGTGCTCGAGGGGCTCTGCCGGCGACTTGCCCCGGCGCCGCATCACTCGCCCCCGCCCACGGCCTTCAGGGCTACCGGCGTCGGCCTCTCCTCAGGGGCGACCTGGCCCTCGAGGTCGGCGCCTTCGACGCTCTTCGGGTACGGCGTCGCCTCACGCTCCTCATGCGGGTACGACGACCCCTTTGAAAGAGACGCCGTAGTAGTCTTTCTCAGCTCGAAACCCTCAGAATCGACCTTTAACTCTCCAGAATCAGGATCTTCCTCACTCCGACCACCCCCCGACCACCCCCCGACCGGAGGCCGACCAGGGGCCGACCGATCCTCGCCCGACCCCGACCGATCAGCACGAGACCCCGACCGACTCGAGTCGTACTCGCGGACCAGGCGCCGGACGTCGCGCAGCCCGAGCAGGAAGCGCACACCGTCCTTGCCCTCGCCCTCGTACAGCAGCTCGAAGCGAAACACTCCGGCCCGGCCTCCGGGATGGACCAGGAGGTACTCCATCTCGACCAGGCGGTTGAGGTGCACCTTCAGCTGGGTGTCGCCAATGCCGGTGCGCTCCCGTACCTGGCGCCTTGTGAAACGGTACGCCGAGCGCTCGAGCCCGAGCCGCTCGCACTCAGCCTTCACCATCTCCTCGAGCAAGAGCAGCAGCCGCCGCGTCTGCGGCGGCAGCTCGTCCAGCGTCTGGCCGAGGGCCTCTGACGCCAGCCGGTTGGCGGTCGCCACGTCCTCGAGCGTCACCTCCACGTAGTCCACCCGCCGGCCACGGACCACGCCGGTCCGCACATGCCGCTGGTGCTGGTGCAAGAGCGCCAGCGCCTCGATCAAGCCAAGGTACTTCTCGTGGTCACGCCGCCGCCTCGTCGTCTCGTCGAGGAAGGTCAGCTGCGTGCCGTAGCGGTTGACGACGTACAGAGGCCGCAGCAGCCGCTGGGCGTCCTGCTGCAGCTTCATCGTGTCCTGCTTGGCAAACCGTCGCTCGAGACCTTCCAGTGTCTGCGACGACCGCTGCAGCCGGTGGATCGCCCGGGTCTGCTCCCGGCTCTCGTCGACGGCGAGCACCACACACCGGTTCAGAAGCTCCTCGTCGAGATCGATGGCGGTGGTGGTCAAGAGGATCGCCGACGGCCCCTCGACGTGGTACTCGTGGGTCACCAGCCGTCCTGTCGCCGGGTCCTTCCCGGTCGAGGCGATCGACAGCTTCCCCTCCGACTGCAGCAGCTTCAGGGCGTAGCTGGCCCTCTCGGCGCCCTCCTCCTCGGCGATCGCCAAGACCTTGTGCTTGAGGTCGGTCTCGCCCATGTAGAACAGGCTCTGCCCCGTCATCGCCGAGTACTGGACCCGCTCCTCGGGTGGCACGAAGGCCAGCACCGCCTCCATCAGCGCCGACTTCCCCGCCGCCGAGCTCG
>CAZKKP010000764.1:0-1652 GCA_964553295.1 uncultured Thermoanaerobaculia bacterium
GCCGATCGGGCTCGTAGGAGCGGTGTCCTGATACCAGCGGGCGAGGCGCATCATGTACTCGATGCCGCCGCGAACGGTGGTCGGGTTGGCGATGTCGCCCGTCAGACAGTGCGCGGCGTACATGTTGCCCAGGGTCGAGTCCTCCCAGCCCGGAACAAAAAGCGGCAGGTCGCGCTCGGCGGCCGCCACCATCCAGCTGTCCCGGGGGTCGATCTGGTAGAACTCCTCGAGCCGCCCCTCCCGCAGGGCGCGGTACATGAACTCGTGGGGCAGGAAACGCTCGCCGGAGGCGTCGGCCGTCGACCAGAGCTCCAGCATGACCGCTTCGAGGCGGCGCATGGCCTCCTCCTCGGGGATGCAGGTGTCGGTGACCCGGTTGAGGTGGCGGTCGAGCAGCGCCTTCTCGGCTTCGGGGGAGAGGTCGCGGTAGTGCGGCACGCGGACGTAGTGGTCGTGGGCCACAAGGTTGAACAGGTCCTCCTCGAGGTTGGCGCCGGTACAGCTGATGCCGTGGACCTTGTCCCGGCGGATCATCTCGGCCAGCGACAGGCCGAGCTCGGCGGTGCTCATGGCGCCCGCCAGGGTGACGAGCATCGAGCCGCCCGCCTCGAGATGCCGCTCGTAGGCCACCGCCGCGTCCTTGAGGGTCGCCGCGTTGAAGTGCCGGTAGTGATGGTCGACGAACTCTGAGATCGGTCCCCTGGTCATGTCACCCCCTCGGTTGGGTCGGATCATACCAGCCCGTCCCACCGCGGCCGCGTCCGGAGGCGTTCGGTTGCGGCCAGTGGCCACGCCGTGCATGATGGAGCGACCCGCGTCGCGGGGGGAGGTGGCCCATGATCGTCCAGATCGACCCCGAGCAGCCCGAGGGTTGGCTGGTCGCTCGGGTGGTCCAGACGTTGAAGCGGGGCGGCGTCGCGGTCATCCCGACCGACACCGTGTACGGCGCGGTGTGCGGCATCTCCCACGGCGGCGCCGTCCGGCGGATCTACGCCCTCAAGCAGATGGCCTCCAAGAAGCCGCTGTCGATCCTGGTCGACGACATGCAGACCGTCGGCCGATATGCCCGGGGCGTCTCGACCCCGGTCTTCCGGATGATGAAGCGCGTCCTGCCCGGGCCCTACACCTTCATCTTCCGCGCCTCCGACGAGGTGCCGAAGATCATGCTCCACCAGCGCAAGACCATCGGCATCCGGATGCCCGACCACGCCATCGTCCTGGCGGTGCTCGCCGAGGTGGGCGAGCCGCTGCTCACGACCTCGATCCGCAACCCGCACGACGACTTCGTCAACGACCCGAACGAGATCGAGGAGCGGCTCGGGTCGCAGATCGACGTGGTCGTCGACGGCGGCGTCCTCAAGCCGGTCCCGTCGACGGTGGTCGACTTCAGCGAGGACCCGCCGGTGCTGGTGCGCGAGGGCAAGGGCGACCTGGCGGCCCTGGAGCTCTTCTGAGGCCGAGCTTCGACCGCGGGGCGTGAGCGCGACCGGCTCCCATCGCAGCCGGTAACATGGCGGCGTGCAGCTGATCGACGACGAGGCGCTGGTGCTCGACAGCATCGCCTACCGCGACCGGGACCGGATCGTCTCCTTCCTGGCGCGCGGCGAGGTGCCGGTGCGCGCGGTGCTGCGCGGCGAGGTCGGCGGCAAGGC
>CAZKKP010000765.1:0-1651 GCA_964553295.1 uncultured Thermoanaerobaculia bacterium
CCGGAGGTGACCCCGCGGCCGGCCTGCACCCGCGTGTCGACGGTGCAGAACGGAATGAAGCACGATTGCACCCCGACGTTGTAGGTGGTTGGCTTGTAGGTGTACGAGATCGTCCCGCCCGACGGGAAGGTGACCTTCTTCAGGCAGTAGCGACCCTGCCCCTTGCTGTTGGTCTGCGGGTGATACTCGAGATTCCACGCCCCGAGACCGGCAGTCGTGGTTTCCGGGGGACGGACCTGGGTCAGGGCGTAGATGTCACGGATCGCCCAGCCGTTCCACATGGGCTGGTTGATGGACGCCTGCTGCTGGTAGCGGTACTCGAAGGTCTGCAGCGTCTGGGTGCCGTTCTTGACCCGGACGAACGTCACCCGCATGCCGTCGCTAGAGTACGTGAACTCGACCACCCGGCCCACGGTGTCGGTGATCCGGTACAGCTTCGAGGCGTCATACTGGATGGTGATCGTGTTGCCGTTGGGGTCGGTCACTCGGGTGCACTGGGCGACGAGGGTGTTGTGGTGGTCGACATACCCGGCCGCCGTGCCCGCCTCGAAGCGGTACACGAGCCCGTCGGTGGTGGTCAACTCCCAGCCGCCGGTCACCGCCCGGTAGCGCCAGCGCTCGGCCGAGATCATGCCCCCACCCGACGAGGCGGAGTAGAGCTTGTGGAACGACCCGTCGGGCATCACCACCACCGGGTTGTCGCGCAGGAGGAGGGGGCTTCCCTGGCCGTAAGGGTTGACCACCTTGCCCATGTGCAGCTGCCAGCCGGAGCTGCCCATGTTGTCGCGCCAGTCGTAGAAGGGGGTGTGGGTGCTGACGTCCCACAGGTTCTCGTAGTCGACCCGCCGCCAGATGTTGCTCGAATAATAGCGTTGGACCACCAGGTCCAGGCCCGCCTTGCCCGGCAGACGAACGTCGACCATGTTGACGTGCAGGTACCCGGAGTGCGGGTCGACCCTCTCCGTGAAGGCCGTCGCCTCGTACGGCTTGGTCACGTAGGCGAGGAACTCGTCGACGTCGTTGGCGGGGTCTGGACCCCGTTCCGCTCCGCCGACCGGCGGAGGGATGACGAGGACGGCGGCGAGGACAGTCCACAGGAAGGGGAGCAATCGACGACGGAGCATCCTTGACCTCCACGGTCCCGCCGCGGTTCTCCGCGTCGGGTGCAGCCGCCCTTGCAGCGGTCGTGCCAGAGTGCTCCTCACCCGAAGCCGGGTCCCTCAGCGGAGCCTAAGGTCTTGCGTCTACGTGCCCTCGGTCACGCCGGGAACGTGGACGAGGCGCGGCGAGCTGGTGCCGCCTTTCGCAGAAGTGGAAAATTGAGAATCGAGACTGCGAATCACCGAGGCCCTCCGGACCAGGTCGCCGGCGCGGCTGGGATCAGGACAGTCCGCGGACGTGGCCCTGCTCCCGCTTGGAGGCCGAAGCCCCGGGTCTCGGTCAGGCGCAGCAACGCGACCTCTCGACCCGCGGGCTCGAAGGGCTTGCCCAGGGGCCTGGGGCCGGACCCCAGCGTGGCGACGGAGCCGCCGGTCCACTCGAGGTCGAGTCGAGCGCCCGGGAGCAGTACCCGGGTCGCCGTGGTGGGTGCCGGAGCGCCCCAGCACACCTCGAGGCCGGTGCCCGGGTCCACCACGACGCTCCCCACCGG
>CAZKKP010000766.1:0-1638 GCA_964553295.1 uncultured Thermoanaerobaculia bacterium
TGCTCGGCGACGACTCATTCTGGCGGGACGAGGTGGGCGTCGAGCCGCCTCATGTCGCCGGCCTCGGCCGCGATCGCCTGCTCCGCATTCCAGCTGCCGAGGGCGGCCCGGACGCCCCCTTCTCGGTGCGGCGGAGGGCACGACGCCGCCGCTGACCGGCGGGGGTTCCTCCCTTCCCGCTGTGGTGTCCAACCTGGCGAGACCGTCCCACGACGCGCCACACCAGGGCCGGTCCTGACCAGGAGGTCGCCATGCCACACCACGTCTTCCTTGCCACCCTGATCGCCGTCCTGGGCGTCGCCGGACCGTCGTGCGCCCACCGACCGCCGACCGACGACCGCGCCGCTCGCCTCGAGATCGCCGGCGGCGCCCTCGAGGTGGAGCTGATTCCCGACGGCGGCCGGCCGCTTGCCCTGACGCCCGCCGACGGCTGCCGCTGGGTCTTCCGCGGCGCGACCTCCGAGCTGGTCGGGCGGTCCTACTCCATCGCTCTCGGCAACCGCTCCCCGGAACGCCTCAAGGTGGTGGTCGCGGTGGACGGGCTCAACGTCTACGACCGGGTGCCGGTAAGCGGCCGCGCCGACCGCGACGTCGGCTCGATCCTCGGGCCGTGGTCGCAGCGGACGCTGGCGGGCTGGCAGCTCGGCCTCGACCGGGCGCAGCGCTTCGTCTTCGCGCCCCCCGAGTGGAGCGAGGGCCGCGACCTGGCCGACAGCCGGATCGGCCTGGTCGAGGTCCATCTCTACCGCGAGCGCCCGGCCGACCCGGTCCGCGACCGGGACGCCGCGCCCGCGAGCCCGCGCTCGGCACAAGGCCCGGCGGCGGAGAGCCTGTCCGCCGCCGAGCCCGGCCTCGGCACGTCCTCCGGCGACGACGTCGCAAGCTCCGTCCGGGTGGTCCGTTTCGCCGCCCGCACCACCTGGCCCGAGGTCCGGGCCGAGCTCGACTACGGCCGCCGCGGCCCGACCCCGGCCCTCGAGCCGCCCCCGATTCCGCTGCATCTCGGCGTCACGGTCGTCCCGGACCGGGACGGCTGCCGGATCCTGTCCGTCGAACCCGGCTCGACCGCCGACCGCGCCGGGCTGGCTACCGGCGACGTCATCACCCGGGCCGACGTCGTGAGCCGGCCGACCCCGGAAGACCTGCGCCGTCTGATCGAGCGCAAGCGGACCGGCGATCGCCTCTTCCTCGACCTGTGCCGCGGCCCCCACCAGCTCGCCCTCAAGATCCGGGTGGAGTGACAGGGCCCGCCCAGCAGACCGGCCCCGGTTGGCATGCTCGCGAGGTGGTTGCGCGGCAGTCAACCGGCATTTCCGGTCGAATGTCGGGGAACGACTTGACAATTCTTCCTGAACATGAATAGGGTGGTGTCCAGAGATCACTCAGGAAGGCCCAGCTCTCGTTGTTGAGACTTGGGATCATTCGCTTTGTTGGAAGTGCTCGTCGGACAGATGGGAGCTGTCATGGCCAGAGAGCTCGATCGGCCAGTCACCCGTTGTCTCCAAATTGCGGCGGCCGCGGTCGTCGGCCTGGGCCTGCTCGCCCCGGCCGCCGGCGCCGACCCGCCCGGCTCGCTACGGCCCCTGACCGACATCCTCGGTCCGGACGGCGCCCTCGAGCTCGCCGCAGGGATCGATG
>CAZKKP010000767.1:0-1637 GCA_964553295.1 uncultured Thermoanaerobaculia bacterium
CGACTTCGTCGCCTCGTGCGGTGTCGAGCCGCGGGTCGTGGTGTTCACGCCCGTGCCGCGCACGCTGGAGTTCGCCCGCGCCGTCGAGGCCGCCATGATCTCGGCCGACGGCGACCCCGTGCTGCACAACAACAAGCTGCGCGCCCTTGACTACTTCGAGCGCCACCCCGACGAGCGCGCCACCTTCCGAGATCTCTTCGCGATCTCGAGCCCGGTCGCCGGCCTCGCCTGATCCTGCGCTCGGCGGTCGACGCCGAGGTTCGGGCAGCACGAGACGATGGGCGCCTCCTTCGAGACCCTGATCCGGCGCCCGGCGGTCGACGACGCCGAGGCTCGGCCGCCCCGTCAACTGGTCTGCCTGCGCCTGGGCGCCTTGCGGGTGATCGGTCCAGGCTACACTGCCGGGCGATGAGCCGCACCGGGCCCCGGCCCTCGCCCCGGAACCTCTTCTCGTTCTCACGTCTGAAGACCTTCCACCAGTGCCCGGCGCGCTACCGGCTGCGCTACCTCAAGGGCCTGAACGAGGTATTCCGCTCGATCGAGACCCGGCTCGGCAGCGCCGTCCACGAGGCTCTCGAGTGGCTCTACCGGGAGCGCGACGAGGATCGCAGCCCCGACGTCGCGGCGGCGCTCGAGTGCTTCGACGACGCCTGGCGGTCGGGCAGCGGCGACGAGGTCGTGGTGGTTCGCGTCGAGGACGACCCGGCGGCCTACCACCGTGCCGGCCGGGACATGGTCGCGAGCTTCTGCAACGGCGTCTTCGCTCGCGACCGCTCGACCACCATCGCCCTCGAGCGCCGGCTGTCGGCCGCCCTCGACGGTGAGCTGCGGTTCACGGGCATTGCCGACCGCATCGGTCGCACCGAGCGCGGGCGGTTGTTCGTCGTCGACTACAAGACCTCGAAGCAGGTCGGGGACCCGTCGGACTTCTCCGAAGGGCTGCAGGCGCCGCTGTACGCCGCCTGCGTCCTCGACCGTGAGCCCGACGCTGAGGCCGTTGCCGGCTACCACTACCTGCGTCACGGCTCGACGAGCTGGCACCCCGTCGACCACGACCGCGCCGACGCCCTGCGCCAGCAGTTCTCGGTGCTCGCCCGCGAGGCCCATGCGGCCACCGTGTTCCCGGCCCGGCCCTCGGTGCTCTGCGCCTGGTGCGGCTTCAACGCGGTCTGCGCCGAGGCGCAGGTTCCGGAGCATCTGGCCGGGGGCCTGCGTCGTGCCCGCGAGATCGCGACGACGGTCCTGCCCGGCGACCCGCAGTGAAGACGGCCTGAGCCTCGACGAGACGGCGGGTCGAGGAGGCGGCCTCCGGCTGAGGACCGGCCCCCGGGCTTGTCCGCAGGCGAGCGGTGAAAGGGCCGCGGATGGACTGTCGCCCAGCCCCGTCTCGTCGTGCCGTGAACGGTGCCGGTCGCGGTTGTAGAATCTCGACAATGCCCATCGTCGCCGACCTGGAGGACCTCAGCGGCGCCGAGCTGCTGATGACCCTCGCCCTGAATCGCAAGACCGGTCGCCTCACCGCCGAGAGCGGCAGGGACCGGGTGGTGCTGGCGATCCGCGAGGGCTCGATCGTCTACGCCGCGTCGACCGGCGCCCGAGAGGCGATCGGGGCGATGCTGGTGCGCCGCGGCCTGATC
>CAZKKP010000768.1:0-1628 GCA_964553295.1 uncultured Thermoanaerobaculia bacterium
CGAATCGCGCGGGGGATGAATCTCCTCGGGAAACAGCGCCTTCTCCTCCGCGTTCAGCCTTGCGAGGGCCGCCTTGCCCTCGAACGCGAACTTCTGCTGGATGTCGTGCGGCAGATTGGCCGCCACCACGGGCACCCCCGCCTGCTTGGCCGCCTCGACCATCGGGCGATAGCCATCGCGATAGTTGGGCCAGGGCTGCGCCGCGTCGAGGAATGCCTTCTCGTCGATCTTCGAGCCGAGGTACGCATCGACCGTCGGCTGCACATGACGCTGGAACATCTCGAGCGAGAGCACGAGCTTGCCCGGCGGGCCGAGGAGGCGGGCCGCCAGCGCGGCGTGTCCCTGGACCGACAGGTCCTCCTTGCCGCCGAAGGCGCCGCCGTTGGACACCAGCTCGACCTCGACCGCCTCCCGGCTCAGGCCGAGGAGGGCGGCGATCTGGCGCTGGTCGTCGTGCACTCCCTGGCCCTGGGACCAGACCTTCACGCCGGTGTCGGTCGGCGCCGCCAGCGCCGCCTCGGGCTCGAGGAAGGCGTGCTCGATGCGCTGGGTGCGGAAGAGCTCCTCGACGACGTGGGCCGAGGACTCCAGGGCAGCGTCGACGTCGCCCCGCGAGAAGGCGCAGGCCTCGAGCAGGTTGCCGCCGGGGTGCAGCGCCGGCGCGTCGGGGCCGAGGGCCGCCTCAGGGTCGGTGACCGGCTCGAGGGGCTCGAGGTCGAGGGTCACCGCCGCCGCCGCCCGTCGGGCGCCAAACCGGGTGTCCGCGACGACCACCGCGAGCACGTCGCCGACGCAGCGGGTGGTCTCCCCGACCGCCACCAGCACCGGCCAGTCGCGCACGATCAGCCCGACGACCCGCTCGCCCGGCACGTCCGCCGCGGTCAGCACCCGCACCACCCCCGGCATCGACTCAGCAGCCCGCGTGTCGAGGCCTCGCACCACCGCCCGGGGCGCCCGGGCGAGCACCAGAGCGGCGTGCAGCATGTCGGGCGCCTCGAGGTCGGCGACGAAGGGCTTCAGCCCGAGGGCCTGCTCGAGGCCGCGGTAGCGTGGCGCCGCGGCGCCGACGCCGACGCCCATCGCCGACCCGTCCAGGCCGCCGCGGCGTGGCGGCCCGGCAGCGATCTCCTCTCCCGCCCTGTGCGCCTCGCCGGCGGTGACGATGGCGTCGACGATCCTCCCCCAGCCGGTGCACCGGCACAGGTGGCCGCGCAGCGCCCTCGCCACCGCCGTCTTGTCGGTCGCCCTGCCACGCTCGAGCAGGCTCGAGGCCCGCATCACGATCCCGGGGGTGCAGAAGCCGCACTGCACCGCCCCCTCGCGGACGAAGGCCCGGGCGAGCAGCTGGCGCTGGGCTTCGGGCAGGCCGTCGAGCGTCGTCACCGATGCCCCGGCAATCCGCTCGGGCCGGGTCAGACAGGCGAGGGCCGGCCGCCCGTCGACCAGCACCGTGCAACAGCCGCAGAAGCCCTCGGGGGCACAGCCGTCCTTCAGCGTGGTGACCCCGAGGACCTCGCGCAGCACCTCGAGGAGCGACATCCCCTCGGCGAAGGCCGGGCACACCTCACGGCCGTCCAGCAGGAACCGCACCTCAGCCATCAGCGCCCCCAGGGTCGAGATCCGCGGCG
>CAZKKP010000769.1:0-1627 GCA_964553295.1 uncultured Thermoanaerobaculia bacterium
GCCGCGGCGCTCCCGTAACGGTGGCATCACGATCGGGAACACCGCCAGGCGAAAGTAGAGATCACGCCTGAAGCGCCCCGCATTCACCTCGGCGTCGAGGTCCCGGTTGGTGGCGGCGATCAGCCGGGCATCGGTGGTGAGAGTCCTCGAGCTGCCCACGCGCTCGTACCGGCCTTCCTCGAGAACCCTGAGCAGCTTCGCCTGCAGTTCCAGCGGCAACTCGGCGATCTCGTCGAGAAACAGGGTCGATCCATCGGCGATCTCAAACCGCCCCGGCTCCCGCGACACCGACCCCGTATAGGCGCCTTTCTCGCGACCGAAGAGCTCGCTTTCCACCAGAGTGGACGGCAGGGCGGCGCAGTTGACCTTGACCATCGGCCGGTCGTGTCGCGGGCTGAGCTCGTGGAGGCGCTGCGCAACGAGCTCCTTGCCGGTGCCGGTCTCGCCTTCAATGAGCACGGTCGATCCCGTGGGCGCCACCTGCTCCACCAGACTCAGCACCTTCATGATCGCCGGGCTCTCACCGACGATGCGGCCCTGGCCGTGCTGCAGCCGGTGCTCCTGACGAAGGTAGGCGTTCTCGAGCTCCAGCTGACGCTGGAGCCGCTCGATCTCCTCGAAGGAGCGTCGCAGCCTCTCCTCCGACCGCCGCCGCTCGAGGGCGTTCTCGAAGACCGAGCCCAGCAGCAGCACACGGGTCTCCACGCCCGCGGGCCAGATGCACTCGCGGCTCAGGCACTGGATGACCAACACGTGACGAACCGTCTCGCCAATGGCCAGCGGCACGATCAGACCGGATCTGACCCCCTCCGCGATCCAGGACCTCCGATCCCCGTCGGCCTCAGGCGGAAGCTCGCCCAGGTTCACGAATTCGACAACCTGCTGCTGAACGACGAGCCGCTCGAAGGCCCACGGGTAGTACTCCGCCATGTTCACGTATTGCGAAACCCGGGGAACGCCCTCGCCATACCAGACGAACCGCAGATAGGCACGCTGCGGCTCGCGGTCGATCTCGAGAAGTCCGCACCGATCCGCCCTGAAGAACGTCCCCACTTCGCACAGCGCCTGCTCGATCTCGCAATCGACCCGATCACCGGAGGCCAGCACGAATCGGGCGGCGATGCCGGTCAGCAGCGTCTCGAAGTGGAGGCGGTCCACCAGCTCGGACTCGAGCCCTTTGCGCTCGGTCACGTCCGCGGAAGCTCCCAGCAGACGGGCCGGTCGACTATCCGAAGCCGGCAGATACCGCCCACGCGAGTGAACCCAGCGCGCACCGCCGACCGACCGAGAGATCTTGTATTCGACATCGATCTCGCGGCCTTCCTCCACGCCGCGGCGCACGGCCTCGGAGACTGTCGGGCGGCACTCGGGACAGACCGACTCGAGAAAACGCTCCATTGTGATTTCGACGTCCGTGGCGTACTCGAATATCGCACGGGCACGCCCCGTCACCCAGAATCTCCCGGCCGCGATGTCGAGGGCCCACATGCCGATGTAGGCGGCGTCCGCCGCCAGCTGCAACCGCTCCTGGCTCTCGCGGAGCGCCGAGTCGATCCGCTTCCGCTCGAGCGCGCTGGCGAAGATCCGTGCGACCAGCCCGAGACGCCGCACGTCCTCGTCGGTCCAC
>CAZKKP010000770.1:0-1616 GCA_964553295.1 uncultured Thermoanaerobaculia bacterium
TGAAGAGATCCTAAGAACCTAAAGCCTGGCACCTCTGCATCGAGCCTCCGGGGCGGTCCGGGCGCCGCGATCGGAATGTCGTTCCCGGTGCGGCCGGGTACGGGCCGCTGTCTTCGGCGGGCGTCGATTCGGGCCGTCGTGGCGCCTGTGTCCGGACGGCGGCGGCGCGGCGGGCCCTCCGGACCCGAGGCCGAGCCCGCCCGTCCTGCCGACCGATGCGTGGTCGCGCGGGGAAACGGCCGGCGGACGCTGGTGCGGCGAGGAGGGTCCTGCCGACGGGTGGAGACGCACACCGCGCTTGCGCGGCGGTGTCGCCGGTGCGATCCGTCCTTCACGACGGGCCATGTCAGATCAGTCGCCGGGCAGGCCGCGGGGTCTGCCGATGATCGTGCCGCCGCGCGGCGGCTCCGAGCTCCGCCACGTGCTGCCGTCCGATTCGACAGCTGTCACGGGACATCCGGTTTCCCGCAGTTGGGGGACATCCAGATTCCCGCAGGTGTCCCTCAGGGGAGTCTCGGAGCCGAGGGGGCGGGGAGGGGGGGTCGGAAGCCCTCTGGGGTGGGCCGAGGCCGGCCCTGCTCCGTTCGCCGTCGAATTGCCGTCGATTCTCCTGTTGCGGAACCGCCCCGGCTCGCCAGGCACCGGCAAAGCCCCTCCGACTTCACTCGCTCTATACTCGAGCCATGAGATCCGTCGCCGACCACCTCCGAGAGGAGACCGCAGAGCGGCTCCGGGTTTTGAGCCCCGCGGAGCGTGTCGAGCTGGCTCTTCGCCTCGGTGACGACGACCTCGAGACCTTTCGCCGGGCGTCCGGCCTCAGCCGGGCCGCGGCTCTCCGGGAGCTGCGCCGCCGTCGTCAGCTCGGGCGGACGAGGTGCAGCTTCCTGGAATCGCAGCCGTGAGCACTCTGCTGTCCGAGGTCGTCGCCCTGCTCCGGCGTCAGGGCGCGCCGCACGCGATCGTCGGCGCCGCCGCCCTGGCGGTACGCGGAGTCAGCCGGTCGACCCTCGACCTGGACCTCCTGACCACGGATCGTTCGGTTCTCCGTCAGGCCTTCTGGTCGGAGATCGCCAGCAACGATGCCCAGGTCGAGATTCGAATCGGCGACATCAGCGACCCGCTGGTCGGTGTCGTCCGGCTCTCCCGTGACGAGCAACGCCCCGTCGACGTCATCGTCGGGGAGGGGCGGTGGCAGGAGGGGATCCTGGCCGCCGCGCAGCCGCACACGGTTGCCGGCGTGGACGCCCCGGTC
Source organism: uncultured Thermoanaerobaculia bacterium (assembly GCA_964553295.1). Classification (GTDB taxonomy): domain Bacteria; phylum Acidobacteriota; class Thermoanaerobaculia; order Thermoanaerobaculales; family Sulfomarinibacteraceae; genus CAZKKP01. The sequence goes on from CAZKKP010000770.1 coordinate 1,253, forward strand.
ATCGACGAGGTGGGGATCATCCTGATGAAGCTCTACGCAGGAGGACCTCAGGACCTCTGGGACATCCGGCAGCTCCTGGCCGTGAGCCCAGACCCGGGCGACGTGGCACGAAGGACCATGGAGCAGCTCGCCGGCCTGCCCCGGCGCTGCCGAACGCTCTGGGAGCGTTTTCGGGCGGAGTAGCTCGCCGAGGGGTGCCACGTACCACAACTCTCACAACTCGAATGCGAGGCCAGGTCCAACGAAGACGTGAAGGTGAGGATGGGTGAGTTCCCGATGACTTGGGGTAGGCGCTCGAAGACACGGAAGGGTGCCGGGCGTGCGCCAGGCGAAGCCTGGAGGAGGGGGACGAGATGACGTGAGT
>CAZKKP010000771.1:0-272 GCA_964553295.1 uncultured Thermoanaerobaculia bacterium
CCCCGGGCGCAGGTGGGGCAACAGCGGCGGCACCACCAGCCGCAGCGAGATGAAGGAGACGTCGACGGTCGCCAGGTCGACGCGAAAGGGCAGCGCGGCCGGGGCGAGGTGGCGAGCGTTGACCCCCTCCATCACCACCACCCGAGGATCCGAGCGCAGCCGCCAGTGGAGCTGGCTCCGTCCGACGTCGAGCGCGATCACCCGGCGTGCACCGCGGGCCAGCAGCAGGTCGGTGAAGCCGCCGGTCGAGGCGCCGACGTCGAGGCAGTCGC
>CAZKKP010000771.1:282-1614 GCA_964553295.1 uncultured Thermoanaerobaculia bacterium
GGCTGATCTACAACGAGCGCGCCGTCAACCTGTACAAGCAGGTCGCCTGGATCTTCCACAACAAGATGGGCGCCGACGTCGAGGCAGTCGCGGCCGGAAGGGTCGATCGAGAAGGCGTCCAGGGCGGCCTCCAGCTTGAGGGCGCCGCGGGAGGCCCAGGGGTGCTCGGGTGTGGTCACGGCGAGCCGGGCGCCTTCGCCGACTCCGGCGCCGGCCTTGCTCACGACCTGCCCGTCGACCGTCACCCGGCCGGCCATGATCAGCGCCTGGGCGCGAGCCCGGGAGGGCGCCAGGCCGAGCTCGAGCAGGCGTAGGTCGAGCCGACGCGTCTTCACCGCCTGGCCGTCCCGCGAGCCCGCTCGCCGAGGGCGACCCGGACCAGGCGGTGCTCGGGCGTGATCGAGGCCAGCACCAGGCCGTCCTCCAGCTCGGCTAGCCCGGTCACCCCCGCGAGGCCGCTGGCGACCCGCTCCGCCGGCCTCTCGCCCGAAGGGTCGACGAGCCACAGCTCGCCGGGGTGGGGGGCACTCGCCAGCAGCTGTCCCGAGGCCAGGGTGAGCAGGTAGCCCTCCTGGGGCAGGCCCTCCACCCATCCGGGGACCTCGAGCCGAACCTCGACCCGACCGGTCGCCGGGTCGACGAGCACGATCTCGCCGCCCTCCGGGGTGGCCGCGGCGAGCAACCCCCCGACCCAGGCAAGCCCGACGGGCGCCGCCTCGAGGCGGGCCACGACCTCCTCGGTCCAGGTCGGCGGCGACAGCCGGAGAAGTCGACGATTCCCGGTGTCGGCGACGAGCAGGACGCCGTCCGAGGACCAGATCAGATCGCGCGGCCCATAGAGGTCGCGGCCGACGGTCTCGCCGTGGCCGTCCGGGTGACGGACCAGCACCCGTCCGTTCCAGGTGTCGGCGACGGCGAGCCGGCCGTCGCCGGCGAGGGCGACGCCGCTCGGCTCCTTGAGCTCGCCGAGACCGTCGCCAGGGCTCTCCCACGAGTCGAGACAGGTTCCGTCCGCGAGGTACCAGCGCAACCGGTGGTTGAAGGAGTCGGCGACCACGAACCAGCCTTGCGGGGAGGCGGCGAGCCCGCGTGGCTCGAACAGGCCGAGTCGACCGGCGCCGCCGTCGGGCGCGAAGGGGGATGGGCATGGAGGCTCCCGGCGCTCCGCCACCGTGCCGTCCTCGAGCACCAGCCAGAGGCGGCTGCCGGCGCCCGCGACGGCCGCCACCGAGCGGCCTGCGAGAGCGGTGCGACGCCAGGGCGCGCTGCCGCCGAGGCTGCGGTACAGGCCGTCGTCGGCGACCGCCCACAGCATGCCGCCGGAAGAGGCGA
>CAZKKP010000772.1:0-1613 GCA_964553295.1 uncultured Thermoanaerobaculia bacterium
GTCAATTGCGCCCTCGGCACCTTCGCGGTTGCGCACGCGGGCGACCAGATCAAGCGCCAGGGTCCGCGGGTACCCGCAGGAACCGCGTGAAAGGAGCGTTGTCATGACACGAGTCACCGGCATCGGGGGCATCTTCTTCAAGGCTCGCGACCCCGAGTCGCTGCGAGCCTGGTACCAGCGGCACCTCGGCATTCCCGTGGAGACCTGGGGCGGCACCGCTTTCCGCTGGACGACCGAGCAGAACCCCGACGGCGGGGGCACGACGGTCTGGAACATCTTTCCGGCGGCGTCGACCTATTTCGACCCGAGCGCGGCGCCGTTCATGATCAATTACCGCGTGGCGGACCTCGACGCGGTCCTCGACGCCTTGCGCGCCGAGGGATGCCGGGTGGACGACAAGGTGGAGGCCTCGGAACTCGGCAAGTTCGGCTGGGTGATGGACCCGGAAAGCAACCGGGTCGAGCTGTGGGAGCCACCGGCGGGCATGTGAGGTTGTCGGTTCGTGACGGAGGCGCCGACAAACCGGCTGTACAAGCACATGAGCATGATGTTGAATGAAGTCCATCGCTTGCAGCATGAAGATCGTGACGGCAGATCGTTTGAACCTGGGGGACCACCATGACCATCCTCGACCTCGCCTTCGCCAGCCTGCGGGTGCTCGGCTTCTGGCTCGTCCTGCAAGCCGTCGTCGGCTTCCTGTACCTGACGTCCATCCATACCGCGTTCAGCGCCCAACCGGATCTCGGCCTGCCGGCAACCCGGACGGTGGCGGTGCTGTTCGCCGTTGCCGCGACGGTGGCGGGCATCAGCCTGCTGCGCTTCGCGTATCCGCTCGCTCTCTTGCTGACCCGTCATCCCCAGGTCGATGCCGAGCCGATCACGAGCCGTAACGAGGATCTCCAGCGCCTGGGCCTGCTACTGCTCGGCGCGTTCCTTCTGGCCGAGGGGGCGCCCCAGCTCGTCCGTCACGGCCTGGTGTTCCTGGAGGTCTGGCGCGCGTACGACTTCGCTCGCCAGCTGCCGACCGACGTGGCGATGATGCGCGCGGACGTCCTCCAGGCCCTGGTCAAGGTCGCCATCAGCCTGGTCTTCCTGTTTGGCCCAGCCAGCATCGTCCGCGCCCTGCAACGCCTCCGCGGCGCCCCCATCCCCGACTGACCCTGTACCCCCTCCCGGGGTGTTGATGGGTTGGTCCGGCGACCGTCGCGGCTCGGCGCGTGGGTCGCCGGACCAACCCATCAACACCCCGTCTTGACTGACAAATCCTCGACAGCTACCTTGCCCCCAAGAGTTCGGCGGCCGCCTCGGCGACCGCCCGGGTACCAGCTTCAGGGCGGGGTGCAAGTCCCCACCGGCGGTGATAGCCCGCGAGCCCTCCGGGGCATGATCCGGTGGAATTCCGGAGCCGACGGTGACAGTCCGGATGGGAGAAGTTGGGACCGCGGCCCCGGCCGGGTTCGCCCGGACCGTGCCTGAAAACGGCCGCTCAAGTCCCCTGCTTCTCCCTTCGTGCCAGCGGCCCGGAGGGTGTTTTCATGTCAGGGCACGACCTCGCCGCCACGATCGGCACCACCAGCTGCGACGAGGTCTACCTGCGCGAGGCCCTCGCGCTC
>CAZKKP010000773.1:0-1607 GCA_964553295.1 uncultured Thermoanaerobaculia bacterium
TTCGGTGCTGGTCGCCGGCGGCTTCCACTCCACGCCGCGCGGTGCCGGAACGGCAAGCGGAGGTCCTCCTCGAGGGTGCCCGGCAGCACCGGTGCGTCCTGGGCGAGCAGGGTCACTCGGGCGCGCCACGCCGGCAGCACCCGCGCACCGAAGTCCTCGCCGGCCAGCGTCCGCCGCGCCTCCTCCGGCCCCTCGAGACCCACCACCGCCCGCAGCAGCGTGCTCTTGCCCGCCCCCGATGGCGCCTCGAGCACCGTCAGCCGCCCCTCGACGAGCCGCACGACCGCCCCGTCGAGCAGCACCTTCCCCTCGCCGCTGGTCGCCGAGAAGGGTCCGGCCTCGAGCAGCACCCGCGTCACCGCCGCGTCGAGCCCGGGGACCGTCCGGCGTTCCTGGCCTCGAGCCAGCCGCGCAGAAGCCTCGCATGGCCCTCGAGCCGCGCGACGATCGCCACCGCCACCTCCTCGTGGTCGGTGTGCGCGGTCAGGTTGCGGTCGTCGGCCATGTCCAGGGCGCGGGTTGCCTCGCCGTCGTCGAGGAGCCCAACCGTGAACGACTCGCGCACGACGCGCTTGGGCGACCCGGTCTCGAGGCCCTCGACCTCGCGGAGGTGGACCTGCGCCGCCTTCCATGTGGCCTCGAAGGTGTAGTCGAAACGCTGGATGGCCGCATCGCGTTCGACCGAGGTCCGGGGCGGCAGCAGCTCCTCGAGCGTCGCGAGTGCGCGGCCAGCCGCGGCGATCTTAAGACTCACGAGGTCCACTCGACACCCCCCCTCTCCACCTCCCGCCGCAGCGATTCCGGCGCGATCGCCAGATCCACGACATCGACACGCCGGACGCAACCACTGTCCTCGATTTCCTCGCGGAGCGAGCTGAGCAACCCGGGTGGCAGGGGCTCGAGCGGCAGCACCGCGAGGTCGACGTCCGAGGTGGTGGCGGCCTCGCCGCGGGCACAGGACCCGAACAGGAACACCCGCACCCTACGGCCGTACAGCCGCGCGCACACCAGCCTGCGCAGCACGCTCAGATCCTGCTCCATCGACCCGAGATCCACCCGAAACCTCCGATCCTCCTGAGTATAGCCCGTGTCCGTGGCTGCAGCCGCCGAGCTCGAGGACCCTCATCACGACCTCTCCGAGTGGGCCGCGCTCCTCGGCATCAGCCGCGACACCGTGCTTCTCGACCGGCGACCGGCCGCCGCCTCGCCGACTCGCGGCGAGAGGTCTCGGCTAGGGCGTGGACCCGTCGGGCAGCGGCCGCACCTCGAGGTGCTCGCCGCCCTCGCCGGCGATGCGCTCCAGCCAGTGCTGCGGGTAGCCGGGGTGCTCGACCTTGCCGTGCTCGTTGCGCACGTTGCCGTCGAGGTACTTCCAGATCAGGTGCTCGCCCAGCTTGCGGAAGCGCTCCACGGCGACGCGGGACATGCGGGCCGAGTACCCGGTGAGGTAGTCGCGTGCAAGCTCCGGCGAGCGGTTGTACAGCTCGACCGCGGCCGCGTCCACCGCCGCCTGGCGCTCGAGGAAGCCGCTCTCCAGCTCGCGCTGGACCTGGCGCAGGTCCTGGTACATGTCCTTCCAGCGGGTGTAGGTGTAGTTCGACACGAAG
>CAZKKP010000774.1:0-1599 GCA_964553295.1 uncultured Thermoanaerobaculia bacterium
CCTCGGCCTCGCCGGCGACCGCCCTGGCGAGCAGGGTCTTGCCGGTGCCGGGGGCGCCCATCAGCAGCACCCCCTTCGGGATCTTGCCGCCGAGACGCTGGAACTTCTTCGGGTCCTTGAGGAACTCGATGATCTCCTCGAGCTCCTCCTTGGCCTCGTTGACTCCGGCGACGTCGTCGAAGGTGATCCGCTTCTGGTCCGGCGTGAGCAGCTTCGCCTTCGACTTGCCGAAGGACATGGCCTTGGTGCCGCCGGCCTGCATCTGCCGGAAGAGCACGAACCAGACCGCGACCAGGATGAGCAGGGGCGCCCACGACAGCAACGCGGTCAGCATCCGGCCGTCGGTCGGCTTCTCGACCTTGATGACGACGTTGTGCTGGCGCAGCTCGGTTACCAGGTTGTCGTAGCCGGGGTCGTAGGTGAACTGGTCGAACCGCGGCCGCGGGGACCCGTCGTCGGCCCCCCTGCCCCTGGACTTGACGTGGATCTCGCCGTTCTTGATCAGAACCTGGCTGACGTCGCCGGCGGCGACCCGATCGAGGAACTCCGAGAACGGGATCTCGGAGCTCGTCGTGGAGGCGGTCTTCACCACCTGGGCGAGCAACGCCACCACGACCAGGATCACGATCCACAGCAGCACGGTTCGCACGGTCTGGTTCACGTGATGCAGCCCTCCCCGGTCTGCCACGCCGCTACGGCTCCTGGCAGAACCCGGATCGCCGAGAGCTTGTTCCAGTCCATCAGCGCACGGTAGGATCCGCCACGATGCACAGGTCGGGGCGGTTGGTGAACTCCCCGCGGGCGAGCCCGAGCCCGTAGCCGACCAGGTAGCCGTCGGGGGCGTCGGCGAAGACCGCGTAGCGGGCCGTCAGGTTGACGCTGCGTAGCTGCGGCTTGTCGATCAGGGCACAGATCTCCATGGAGGCGGGGCGCTGCTGGCTGAGGTGGGTGATCAGGTAGTTCTCGGTGATGCCCGAGTGCAGCACGTCCTTGAGGATTAGAACGTGGCGGTCGCGCACGTCGACGTGGGTGGCATAGGTCAGGCTCACGACCTCGCCGCGCTCCCCCGGCGAGGTGGTGACGTCGACGAACTCGAAGTCGACGGGGTGCGGGATGTGCCGGGCCAGGTCGGCGAGAAGGAAGGCCGCACCTTTCAGGATGCCCACCAGCACGAGTTCGGAGTCGCGATAGTCGGTGGCGATCTGTTCGGCGATCGCGGCGATCCTGGTGCGGATCTCGTCGGCGGTGAAGACCACCTGCGGGCTGCTCATGTCCGCGTCACCTCCAAGACGTGCGTGGGCCGTTTCCCGGGCGCGACGTCCTGCCAGACTCCGGGAATCCACGTGATTCTATCACCCTCGCAGCACACTGGCCACGCCGTGCGCAGGTGTCGCGGGATGCGCAGAGCGAGGAGATCGGCGACCCGCGGGCCGCTGTCGGCCACCCGCTCCCCGGGCCGGGCCGAGCGCACCATGGGGCTGCGCGGCGGGCATGTGTGGGAACTCGATCTGGATCTGTGGGTGCCCGACGCGCAGCGCCTGGGCCCCGAGGGCTCGGGCTTTCGCACCGCCATGCGGGTGCTCGACAACGGCCGGCTCG
>CAZKKP010000775.1:0-1597 GCA_964553295.1 uncultured Thermoanaerobaculia bacterium
GAGCTGGTTGTCACCAGCCCCGCCACCTCGAGCATCGTGACCGAGTAGCTGCCGTCGTGGCCGAAGGCGTGCGCCATCACCCCTTCCTGCTGCCCGGCGATCACGGTGCGGTAGCGCTGGTAGAGCTCGCCGCCGCCCTCGCGCACCAGCACGCGGCCCTCAAGGAACGCGCCGTCGAGCAGCGGCCGGTACTCCGACTGGGCCCACAGGGTCGCGCCCGACGACCAATCCGCTTCGATCTGCCAGGTTCCGAGCCACGGCTCGAGGGCCGCGATCCCGCCGGTGAGCGCACCCTTCCCGGCGGCTGCAGCGCCTCCTCCAGCAGCGGTCGCCACCGAGATCATGATCACGATTCCTATCCTCGACCACGCGCTCATGGATCCTCCTCGTGCAGGTGTCGTCCCGTGAGAGGTCGCCCAGGAGTGGATTCCCACCACGGGGATCGCCGGACGAGCCGGCTGCCTCGCCGTGGGCCGGCCCCATTTCCGAAGCTGACTACGCCGCTCGGCGGCGAGCTCTGGCATCGACCGTCTGGGGAACGATGCCCGAGACTACTGCGACCCGGGCTCATCGTCAACTCCTCTGGCCCCCCGCCCGAGCGGGGCCGCCGATCCGGCTGCCGGTACGGGCTGTCGTCGGGCGTGTCGGGCATGCGCCGGGATTTGTGATCCACATCTCACAACAGAGCATCCCTTCGATGAAAGATTTGATATACTGCACAGATCGCACGTCGTCCACTGACTCGGCTCCTGGGGGGAAGATGGGAAACTCGTACAGCTCCCACACGCTGACCGCTCTTCTGGCCATGGTGCTGGGAGCGACGATCCTGGCGGCGGGGGCCTCGCTGGCCGGGGCTCAGGGCGTCTGCTCGGGCTTCGACCGCACGCACATCATCACCAGGCTGGGGGGACCCAACGCCCTCGGGCCGGGCGGTCTGGAGACCGTGGCCGACCTGCAGGCCTACTTCGCCGCCAATCCCGACGACGTCAGGTCGATCCTGGCGAGCCGCGGGCTGGGCGACGAGGTTGCGGACGGGCTGCTCGCCGCAGTCCGCGAGGGCGCCGGCCTCACCGAAAGACCCATGGAGCGGGGCGAGACCTTGCGCTGGATGGCCTATCGCAAGGGCGGCGAGATCGTCACCATCGAGAACGTGTGCCTGCGCCTGGCGGGCAGTGCCCCGGCGTTCGAGATCGCGGTGCCGGTGGTGACCGTTCGACGGGGAGCAACCGCCGACTGCACCCTGGAGGCCACCACTGACTGCCGGCCCGACGGGACCGGGTCCCTCACCGTTCAGGCGGCGCCCGGCGCTCGGGGCGTCCTCGAGGGACCCGGCGGCGCCCGCACCGTTCTCGACGGCGTCGAGTCCTCCTGGACCGGACCGATGGACGACCCCAGCCACGCAGCACACGTTTTGCGGGTGACCGGCGCGGCGATGTCCAGCGAGACGGTCACGACCTACAGGTTCCTCGTGCCCCGGGAGTGCGTGAACCTCTCCCTGGTCGGGCAGACCGAGCACGAGCGTCCGGGCGCCCCGGTGAGGTGCGAGGAGCGGACGGAGGTCAGCTGTCCGCCACCGCCGCCTCCCCCTCCGACCTGC
>CAZKKP010000776.1:0-1592 GCA_964553295.1 uncultured Thermoanaerobaculia bacterium
CGTGGTCGCCGGCGCGGCGATGATCGGCTGGGGCGTGGTCGCCCTGCTCCGGCTTTACGGCCTGAGGCTCGGCCCCCAGTTCGTCGCCGCCGGCGCGGTCGCCCGCCTGGTCCGCGGCGGCCTCGCCCGGGTCGGCGGCCGCCCTCCCGTCGTCCGGGCGCTGGCCGTCGGCCTGCTGTCCGGCGCCCTGCCCTGCGGCTGGCTGTGGGTCTTCCTGGTGACCGCCGCCGGCACCGGCGGCCCGCTTGCGGGCATGGCGGTGATGACCGCCTTCTGGGCGGGCACTGTGCCGGCGCTGGTCGCCCTGGGTCTCGGCGCCCAGCTCGCCGCCGCACCCCTGCGCCGCCACGCCCCGTCCCTCACCGCGGTGCTGATGGTCGTGCTCGGCATCCTCGCCATCGTCTCCCGGCCGGCGTCAGTGACCGCCGCGGTCGAGCTTCACGCGCCCTCCCCGGCCGACGCCGCAGAGCGCCTCGGCGAGCTCGACCACCGCGAGCTGCCCTGCTGCCAGGACTGATTCGGTCTCCGGCAGCGCGCTTGATGAAGACAGAAACACAAAGACACAGAGACACAAAGACGCAAAGGGCCCTCGAATCCAGCACAGTGAAGGTGTTTTGCGTCCATCAACGAGGAGTCTTTCCGAACACTTGTTGATGGGATGGGCCGCGGCAGCCTGCTAACCAGATGCAAGAGACGACTCGCGTGACAGAGTTTCGGAGCCGGATCCCCCGTCGTTGTTCATCTCGAAGCACCCGCGACCTTCATCTCGGAACACGGACCTCGACACTACGACGACACTCGGCGCACCACCCGTGGTCACCGGGTCATCTGAACAACCTCATCGCTGCAACCCGGTGTCGGTTCGCCACTTCCGCGCACTACTCCCTCTCAAACCCTTGGCTGATGAACTTCAGCGTCCTGCTGTTCTCGGTGACGGTGCGGACGACGGTGTCGGGGGCGCCGTCGGGGAGGTGGGCTTGGATCTCGAGGGTGACGGTGACATGGGCGCCGACGAGGCCGGCGAGGTGGGCGATGACCTCCTCGGCGATGCGGCCGGCGTCTCGGCCCACCCGCGCAGGATCCAGCTCGACGGTGCCGTAGAAGCGGCGGATCTGCGGGGCTGGCGGCGCCGGCTCGATGGTCGGATCCGGACCGACCCCTCCGGTCACGCCTGAGACGCCGCGGTTGCCGTCGCCTGTCCCGGCGCCACCGGTCGCCGCCACCGCTCGCCCGGTCGCGGCGCGGTCCGCGTCCATCTGGCGGCGGGCGATGTCGGGCTTCACCACCAGACCCTGGTGGTCGGCGCCGGCGAAGGGGCACTGCTGGCCGGCCTGGAGGCCGCGGTAGCGGCGGCTGGCCTCGTCGAAGCTCTCGGCGTAGGCGAAGGCGTCCTGCTCCCAGCAGAGCAGCGCGAGGCCGTTGCGGATGGCGTCGAGGAGCACGCCGGGGTCGGAAAGGCGGGGCAGGTAGAGGTAGCGGGCGAAGTCCTCGACGAGCTGCCGGACCTCGACGTGGTCGCCGCGCCACAGGGGCACGCGGTCAAGCTCCATGCGCAGCCGCGACGGCCCGAGGGCGGTCACCAGCAGCTCCTC
>CAZKKP010000777.1:0-1588 GCA_964553295.1 uncultured Thermoanaerobaculia bacterium
AGCAGGGCCCTGACGGCGAAGACCTCGCCGTCGGGGGTCGGGCCCCAGCGGCGCTCGAGAATGGCCAGGTGGTCGAGGGCCTCCTCGGGGCGGCCGGTGTAGAGCAGGGCGCCGGCGAGGTTGTGGCGGGGGGTGTGCAGGTCGGGGGCGAGGCGGGTCGCGGTGCGGTAGCACTCCCGGGCCTCGGGCAGGCGTTCCTGCTCGAGCAGGACGTTGCCCAGCCAGAGCCAGCCGTCGGGGCCGTCGGGGAAGACCTCGATGGCAGTGCGGGCGAGGTTCTCCTGGGTGGCGTAGGCCTCGAGGGCGCGGCGGCTGGCGAGCAGCTCGGTGGCGGCGAAGGCGGCCAGGACGAGGAGGGGGGCGATGGCGAGCCGGGGCCATTGGGCGAGCAGGTGGCGGCGCAGCTTCAGGGCGGCCTCGACCAGGGCGAGGGCGGCGAAGGCCCAGGGGACGTAGAGGTAGCGGCCGAAGCCGCCCCAGCCGGGAACGGTGGCGACCAGGGCGATGGGGGCGAGCATCAGGGCGAGGACGACGAGGCTCGCGGGCGTCAGAGGGGCGGTCCGGCGGGCGCGCCAGGCCAGGGCGGCGAGGGCGGCCAGGGCGAGGGTGGCCAGGGCGCTCCACCCCCAGGGCAGGTCGCGGTACTCCCAGTACAGGGTGCGCATGCCGATGGGCCACTGGCTGATCAGGGCGCGCAGGCCGTCGAGCAACAGCACCGGGTAGGCGACCAGGGCCTCGAGGCGCTGGGGGCCGCCGTCGCCGGTGGCCTGGAGGCCGCCGAGGGCGACGACGCGCATCGCGAGGAAGAGCCCGGCGGCGCCGGCCCAGCCCGCCAGGAGGATCGGCCGGACGCCCCGCCACCAGACGAGCAGGGCGGCCGCTGCGGGCAGCGCCGTCAGCGGCGCCTCCTTGGCGAGCAGGCCGGCGAGCAGGACGAGGGCGCTGGCGACCGCGGCGATCACGGCGCGTCCGCTGCTCTCCGCCCGACCCCACCGGTCGAGGATCAGCACGGCGCCGAGCAGCCCGGCGGCGGACAGCGGCTCGGACAGCGCCGAGGCCCACAGGTAGGCCTCGGAGGTCACCGGGTGGAGGCCGAAGAGGACGACGGCGGCGGCGGCCGCCCAGGGCGGCTCGAGCCAGCGCCGGCCGAGGGCGAAGAGCAGCGCGCAGACGCCGAGGTGGGCGACGAGCACCGCCAGGTGAAACCAGAAGGGGTTGGCGCCGTCGACGGCGTACACCGCGGTCAGGGCGACGAAGAACAGCGGCCGATAGGTGTCCACCCCTTCGGCGCCGCGGCCCTCGCTGCCCCAGGACTGGACGACGTTGAGGCCGAAGTAGCGGGGGATGAAGCGGGGATCGGCGAGGTGGGGCGAGTCGAGGATCTGCGAGTGGTCGTCCCAGACGAAGTCGGCGCCGAGGGACGGCAGCAGCACCACGGCGACCAGGGCGAGGGCGGCGAGGCCGCCGAGCCACGGGCGCCGGTCGAGGAGGCTGCCGAGCATCCCCGACATTGTCGCAGCCTCGGCGGCGGATCTCACTGGGGTGAAGAGGGGCCAGCACACGGTCACACAAAAACACAACAACACAA
>CAZKKP010000778.1:0-247 GCA_964553295.1 uncultured Thermoanaerobaculia bacterium
CCGCCGAGGCCAGCAGCAGCGCCGGCCCGGCGAGGGCGGCCAGCGGCCGGGCGCCGAGCCGGCCGAGAACGTCGAGCAGCGGCCCCGAGAGGACCAGCAGGGCCACGAGCACGGCCAGACAGGCGACCAGGGCCGCCACCGGCAGCCCGCGCCAGGCCGGCAGGGTGACCAGCCAGCCGGCCAGCACCGCGAGGCCGAGGACCGCCGCCAGGTCCAGGGCCAGGGTCCGCCAGGGCAGTCGGCGCGG
>CAZKKP010000778.1:257-1584 GCA_964553295.1 uncultured Thermoanaerobaculia bacterium
GGACCACGCCGACCAGCCCCTGCAGGGGCGGGGTGCGCAGGGCCTCCTCCAGGGGCAGCACCGAGGCCGCGAGGGACACCACCAGGGCGAGACCGAGCCCGAGGGCGACCAGCCACGGCTCGGCCTGGATCTCCGAGGGCAGCGAGCCGCGCAGCAGGGTCGCCACCGAGTAGCGCACGCTGGCCAGGGCCGCCCGGGCGCCGAGCAGGCCGGCAGCGGTGCCGAGCACGCCGCCTGAGACACCGATTGTCGCCGCTTCGACCAGGACCGCCGCCGCCACCTGGCCGCGGGAGGCGCCGAGGGAGCGCAGCAGGGCCACGGTGTAGCGCCGCTCGAGCACCGATGTGGCGAGGGTGGTCGCCACCAGCACCGCCCCGACCAGGATCGAGATCGCCGACAGGGCGCCGAGGTTGAAGCGCAGCGAGGCGACCATCTGCTCGGCGATCTCACGGCGCCGGGACGGCGGCGTCACCTGGAAGCCCTCGGGCAGCAGCTCGCTCACCCGTGCCTCGAGCTGTGCCACCGAAACTCCGGCGCGCGGCGCCAGCTCGACCCGGTCGACCCGGTCGCCCCGCCCGTAGAGCTCCATGGCCAGGGCCACGTCCATCAGGACCACCCGCCTGAAGGCGGCCGGCAGGCGGGCGGCGTCAAACAGCGCCGCCACCTCGAGGCGCTCGACCCGCGCCCGGGCCGACAGGGGGACGGCGTCGCCGACCGTCACCCCGAGCTCGCGGGCGAGACCCTCGGGCAGCAGCACCGCGCGTCCGGTGAGCGCCTCGAGGAGCCGGTCCTCGCCCGCCGGGCGCTGGGCAAGGGGCGGACGCACCGCGCCGTCCACCAGCAGGTCCACCCCGAGCACCCGGACACCGTCGCCGAGCTCCTCGAGCAGGCTCACCTCCTCGACCACCGGCACCACCACGGCGTCGCCGGCCAGGGGCACGAGGCCGGCCAGGAGCTCGACCGGCACGCCACCCGGTCGGGTCACCTCGAGCCGGGCCGCGCCCGCCACCTCCTCGACGCCGTCGGCGAATGCGCGCACCGCGGCCCGGCTCGCGGCAAAGGTCGCCACCACCGCCGCCACTCCGGCCGCGACGCCGATCACCGTGACCAGGAACCGCCCCGGCCGCCGCGCCAGCGGCCGCCACAGCAGGGCGCGAAGGATCACGGCACGACCCTGCCGTCGGCCAGGCGCACCACCCTGCCGGCGGTCGCGGCGACCTCGAGGTCGTGGGTCGCCAGCAGCAGGGCCGCGCCGTCCGACCGCCGGAGCTCGGCGAGCAGCTCGAGCACTCGGGCGCCGGTGGCCGAGTCGAGGTTCCCGGTCGGC
>CAZKKP010000779.1:0-1581 GCA_964553295.1 uncultured Thermoanaerobaculia bacterium
TGGTGGTGGTCGCCGTCGCCGGCTGGGTCGCCCTGGTGCTGCTGCACGGTCGCCTGTTCGGGGCGGCGCTGATCTGACCGGCGGCGGCAGCTCTCCGATTCGCTCTGCGAGTCGGAGAAGACGCCGAGCACTGTCCCACCCCACGTCCTCCACCCGGGTTCGCGCAGCAGATCCCGTGCCACGAACCCCCCGGCCGGCACTGGACCTCTCCCGCCGCGGCGCGTATCCTCCCCCGATGACGTCGGTCTCGGGCATCATCATCGGCGACGAGATCCTCACCGGGAAGGTCGCCGACACCAACTCACCGCTGCTCATCGAGCTCTGCCGGGACAGCGGCTCGACCCTCGACCGGCTGGTCGTCATCGGCGACGACCCCGCCGACATCGCCGACGAGGTCGCCCGCTGTGCGGCGCGCTCGGACCTCGTGGTCACCTCCGGCGGCGTCGGACCGACCCACGACGACCGCACGGTTGAAGGCGTCGCCCGGGCCTTCGGCGTCGGGGTGGAGCGCAGCGAGGAGGTCGCGGCGATGATCCGCGCCTTCTGGGGGGAGCGTTTCACCGATGGCGCGCTGCGCATGGCCGACGTGCCCGCGGGCAGCCGCCTGGTCCACGGTGGTGACGGTTTGCTGCCCCTGGTGGCCTTCCGCAACGTCTTCCTGCTGCCCGGGATTCCTCGCCTGTTCCGGGGCAAGCTGGCCTCGCTGAAGGCCCTGCTCGCCGGCGTGAGGCCCCTCGTCCACCAGCTCTGGTTGCGCTCCGACGAGAGCCGGGTGGCGCCCGTCCTGGCCGCGGTCGACGGCGCCTTCGGGGGCGTCAAGATCGGCAGCTACCCGAGCTTCGGCGACGCCGAACGACGGGTCTGGGTGACCTTGGAGGGCCGGGTCCGCCATGACCTCGACCGTGCCCTGGACCGGCTCCTCGGGCTGCTGCCGGCCGAGGAGGTGATCGCGGTCGAGCGGGCCGTGGCCGCGGAATCCGACGCCGGGGAGGGCTGTTGCTGAGGCCGACCGCCGGCTGAGGAGCGCCCGATGTCCGCCACCCCCGATCCCCAGCGTGACGCCTGGCTCGACCTTGTCGAGCGCCTCCGGACCACGCCGGAGGCGCCCTTCGACATCCAGTGGCGCCGCTACCGTGAGCTCGAGCGGGCGCGCCCGCCGGGGCTCGGTCCGCTCCCCGTGTGGTGGCCCGGTGAGGCCGAGCGGACGGGGTCGAACCTGGCCCGTTTCATGGCAGACCACGGCCTGCCCGACCTCGCTGCACTCCATGGGCGCTCGGTTCGGGACCGCGACTGGTTCTGGGGCGCGGTTGTCGAGCGGCTCGGCATCGTGCTCCGTCGACCGCCCGAGCGCATCCTCGACGAGGCCGGCGGCCCTGCCCAGCCGCGCTGGCTGCCCGGCGCCGAGCTCAACATCGTCGACAGCTGTTTCGCGGCCGGCGACTGCACCCTCGCCGCCGTGCTCGGCCGGGAGGGCTCAGACGATCTCGAGTGCCTGACCTACGGCGAGCTGGAGCGCCTGTCCGGTCGCTTCGCGGCCGGGCTGTCCCGCCTCGGGCTCGCGCCCGGGGCGCGCGTCGCCCT
>CAZKKP010000780.1:0-804 GCA_964553295.1 uncultured Thermoanaerobaculia bacterium
CATGAAGATCCTGGTCGTGGACGACAGCCGGGCCATGCGTCGCATCGTCTCGCGGACGATCCGCCAGGCTGGCTACGAAGGGCACGACATCATCGAGGCCGAAAACGGCCGCGAGGCGCTGGAGCTGACCCGCGCCGAGAAGCCCGATCTGATCCTGTCGGACTGGCACATGCCGGAGATGACCGGCATCGAGTTCCTGCGCTCCCTGAACGCCGAGGGCATCGAGATCCCCTTCGGCTTCGTGACCTCCGAGAGCACCAGCGAGATGGTGGACATGGCGACCGACGCCGGCGCCCTGTTCCTGCTCGCCAAGCCATTCACCGCCGAGGACATGGGTCAGGTGCTGGGAGCGTTCATCTCGTGACCGTCGCCATGATCACGCCCGAACTGCAACAGGACCTGCTGGTCAAGCTCGGCGCGCTCGGCGACGCGATGACCGCCGCCTGCGAGACGTGCCTGCGCCAGCTCGGCCTCGAGTTCCGCCTCGAGGGCACCCCCGGCGCGCCCGACCACAGCGAGGTCAGCTACGGCAGCACCATCGCCCTGACCGGCGAGTCGGTCAACTACACCTACGCCGTGGTCTGCGACGAGGCCGCGGCCCACTGGCTGACGCGCCGGCTCTTCGAGCTGGACACGGACGAGATGCCCGAGCTGGCCGACATCGCCGACGCGCTCAACGAGTTCCCGAACGTGGCCGCCGGCCGCTGGAAGGCGCTGCGCGAGCCCCATGGCGAGCGGTATCAGCTGGGTCTGCCCCTGTTCATGCGGGGCAACAGCTGGCTAAAATTCTTTTCCAAGGGAGTC
>CAZKKP010000780.1:814-1580 GCA_964553295.1 uncultured Thermoanaerobaculia bacterium
GTCAACGCCGTCTCCCAGCGCCTGGTCGGTCCCGAGGGAGTGGCCTTCCAGATCGTGCTGGTGTGGCAGAGCGGCGTCAAACCGGGAGGCGTCCCATCCATGTCGACCCAGACCGCCATCGCGGCCAGCGAGACGGCCAACCTGCCCATCAACGTGCTGCAGGAGGCCACCCAGGCCGTGGTGAACACCTGCGAGGTGCAGATGGGCCTCGCGCTCGAGATCGAGACCAACCCCAGCGACCCGCGGGAAGCCGATGTCCAGTACGGAAGCAACATCGCGCTGACCACCGAGGTGGGCGGCGGTTGGAACCTCGCCGTCATGGGCGACAAGGTCAGCTGCCAGAAGCTGACCCGCATCCTGTTCGCCATGGAACCGGACGAAGACCCCGCCATGGAAGACCTCGCCGACGGCATCGGCGAGATCGCCAACGTCGCCGCCGGCGTGTTCAAGGCCAGCCGCCTGGCGGCCGGACAGCGCGTGCAGATCGGTCTGCCCCTGTTCATGGAGGGCCGCGGCTGCATCGACTTCTTCGCCTCGGGGCTGCAGGGGCTTTCGCAGAGCCTCAACGGCCCCGACGGCATCTCCATGCATGTGATCCTCATCTGGCAGGAAGGTGCGAAGTGACGCTCACGCTCCCCGAACCCAGGGCCGTGCTCGACCTGTTGAGCATGTTCATCGGCGGCCGCCCGCCGCTCGCGCCGGCGCGCGGAGGGGACCTGACGATGCCCACCTACGGCACGCACGTCTGCTGGTTGAAGGCGGCCGA
>CAZKKP010000781.1:0-1580 GCA_964553295.1 uncultured Thermoanaerobaculia bacterium
CAGCGGCCGGCCGTCGAACTGGAGCTTGCCGAGGACGTCGAACACCTGGCCCCCGAGCGCGTTGCGGGCCTCCTCGAGCTTGTCGAGGAGGGTGCGGTAGACGTCGCCCTCGCGCGTCTCGTCGGCGACGAGGTTCCACAGGTGGCAGACCTCGGTCTGTCCGATGCGGTGGATCCGTCCGAAGCGCTGCTCAATCCGGTTCGGGTTCCACGGAAGGTCGTAGTTGACCATCAGGTTCGCCCGCTGCAGGTTGATGCCTTCGCCCGCCGCATCGGTCGCCACCAGCACCTGCACCTCGGGGTCGTGCTTGAAGGACTCCTGGGCCTTCAGGCGATCCTCGCGACCCATGCCACCGTGGATGACGACCACCGCCTCGGCGCGACCGAGGAGGGTCGAGATCCTCGTGACGAGGTAGCTCAGGGTGTCGCGGTGCTCGGTGAAGATCACCAGCTTCTGGTGGGGCGAGGGGGTGGGTTTCGGTACGTCGTGGCCGTAGGGCGCCGGCCGCTCGCGGACGCCACCGGCGAGGCCCGCGGGGGTGAAGATCTCGGAGAGGAGTGAGGCGAGCTCACGCCACTTTCGGTCCTCGCCGCTGCGGCGTACCGACAGGGCGAGGGACTCGAGCCGATTGAGGCTGGCAATCTCGGCCTTGAGCTCGTCGATGGTCCGGGCGGCGGTGGCCTGGTCGAGGACCTGCTCCTCGGCCTCTTCCACCTCCTGGTTCGGGGCGTCGTCGAGATCTTCGAGGTCCTCGAAGTCGAAGGTCGGCACGGATCGGGCAAGCTCGCAGCCGACCACACCCCGCTGCAGCAGCTCGAGCTCACGCAGCCGCTTCTCGAGGCGCTCCCGGCGGCGGCGCAGGGACTGGTAGATCGCCTCCGGCGACGAGGCGAGCCGGCGTTGCAGAATCGTGAGGGCAAAGCCGACCGTCCCGGCCCGCTTGTCGTTCTGCAGGGCGTCGGCGCGGTTGAACTCCTCGCGGACGTACTCGGTGACCTCGCGGTAGAGCGTGGCCTCCGGGTCCGACAGGCGGTACGGAACGGTGTAGGCGATGCGCTGCGGGAACAGCGGCGTGCTCTCGAACGTGAGCAGCCGCTCCTTGACCATCCGGCGCATCAGGTCCGAGACGTCGGCGGCATGGACACCGTCCCGGAAGCGGCCCTCGAAGCGGTCGCCGTCGAGGAGCGCCATGAAGAGCTGGAAGTCCTCCTCCTTGCCGTTGTGGGGAGTCGCCGTCATCAGCAGGAAGTGCCGGGTGAGGCCCGCCAGCAACTGGCCGAGGCGGTGACGCTTGGTGAACTTGACCTCGCCGCCGAAGAAGGTGGCGGACATCTTGTGCGCCTCGTCGCAGACCACGAGGTCCCACCGGCAGTCGGGCGCCTGCAGCTTCTGCTGGACGTCCTCGTTGCGCGACAGCTTGTCGAGGCGGGCGATCACCAGATTGGTCTCGAGGAACCAGTTGCCGGTGCGGGCGGCCTCGAGCTTGTCGTTGGTGAGGATGTCGAAGGGGAGCTGGAACTTGTGGTAGAGCTCGTCCTGCCACTGCTCGGCGAGACTGCCGGGGCACACCACGAGGCAAC
>CAZKKP010000782.1:0-1576 GCA_964553295.1 uncultured Thermoanaerobaculia bacterium
GGCCGCCCGAGCCGGTGGCCGGGCTGGCCTCGGCGAGGCTGCCGGCGACGGTCACCGGCTGGCCGGCGACCAGGCAGCCGCCCGCCCCGAGAGCCGGCTGGTCGATCGTGACCACCGGCGGCAGGGTGTCGCGCAGCACCGTGACCGCGTGCTCGGCGGTGAGGCCGACGGCGTCCACCGCCCGGGCGGTGACCGTGAGCAGGCCCTCGGTGGTCGGGATCTCGGCGGTGAAGACGCCGCCGGCCACGGTGGCCGGCAGGCCGTTGACGGTGACGCTCTCGAGGTGGGCGTCGGTCACGGTGCCGCTCACCACCAGGGTCGTCGTGCTGACGACCGCGCCGTCGGCGGGCTCGGCGACGGCGATCTCCGGCGGCGTCGTGTCGCGCACGTAGACCACGACGTTGGAGGTGGCCTCGTGGCCGAAGCTGTCCCGGGCGACGGCGACGACGGCATTGTCGCCCTCGACCTCGAGGGGCACGCCGTCCACCGTGAAGGTCGTGCCCTGGACCACGGCCTGGAGACCGGCCACGGTCAGGCTCTCGAGATGGGGCTCGTGCACCGTGCCCATCACCGCCACCGTCGTCGTGCCGACCAGCGGGTCCAGCGGCGCGGTCAGGGTGACCACCGGCGGCAGGGTGTCCACGGTGACCGTCACCGGGGCCGACACGCCGAGGTGGCCGAGGCTGTCCTCGGCCTGGGCGCGCAGCACCGTCTCGCCCTCGGCGAGGGTCAGGGCGGCCTCGAAGGTGTCGCCCGCGAGGGTCGCGGTGACGCCGTTGACCGCGACGCTCCCGGGCTCGAGGTGCGGATCGGTCACCGTGCCGCGGACGGTGAGCGTGCCCGAGCTCAGCCGGGCGCCGTCGGCGGGCTCGGTGATCGCAAGCGCCGGGGGCAGGCTGTCGCGGATGACCGTCAGCGGCTCGCTCTCGACGGCGTGGCCGAGCACGTCCACGGCGCGGGCCACGAGGACGTTCTCGCCCTCCTCCAGAGGCAGCTCGGCGATCGACCAGGCCTCGCCGGCCACCGTCGCCGGCAGGCCGTTGACCGTGACCGACTCCAGGTGGGGCTCGACCACCGTCCCCGCCAGCGCGAGGGTCGCGGCGGCGGTCAGCGACGGCAGGCCCGCGGTGCTCACCGTCAGCTCCGGCGGCAGGGTGTCCAGCACCACCACCCGGGTCGGCGCCGAGGCGGTGTTGCCCACCTGGTCCGAGGCGGTGGCGGTGAGGGTGTTGGCGCCCTCGACCAGCGCGATGCCTTCGGCGACGAACTCGGTCCCGCTGACCACCGCCGCCACGCCGTTGACCTCGACCGTGGCCAGGTACGGGTCCTCGACGTGGCCGGTGACCGTGATCGGGCTTGCGCCCACCACGGCGCCGTCGGATGGCGTCTCGAGCGAGATGTCCGGCGCGGTGGTGTCGAGCACCACCATCGCCTGCGCCTCGCCGGTGCGGCCGAGGACGTCAGTGGCCACGGCCGTGAGGGTGTTGCCGCCCTCGGCCAGGGGGACCTCGGCGGTGAAGCGGTCGCCGGTGAGGGTGGCGGCGACGCCGTTGACGGCCAGCGACGCCAGGTGCGC
>CAZKKP010000783.1:0-1562 GCA_964553295.1 uncultured Thermoanaerobaculia bacterium
CACCTGCTCGTCGAGGCGCGCCCACATCCTCCCGAGCTCGAGGCAGAAACTCGGGCTCTGGCGCCGGGCCGCGAGCCGGCGAAGGTAGTCGTCCTCCCAGGCGGCGACCATGGCCCATCGGGCGTCCATGCCGGCCGGCCCGAGCCGCCGCAGGGCGTCCCGCAGCAGGTGGCGGTACCACAGGGCGATGGACTCCAGCTCGAGGTCGTGGCCGCGCTGCGCCTCCTCGACGCGGTCGACGAAGGTCCGCTGCACCTCCGCGGCAGCCCGCTCTGCCAGCCTTCTGGTCTCGCTCGAGATCCGCTCCTTCAGGTTGCCGATGATCTCGATCTTCTTGCGCCCGAACAGCGACAGCCTCCAGCGCCTGCGCTCGGCCTCGAGACGGTCGAAGAACTCGGTCAGGGACGGCGCCTCGGCGAGGGCCTGCCGCAGCACGCCGATGAAGTCGGCGTGGCCGCCGAAGGTCGCGAGGCTGCCACCGTCGTCCTCGGCGCCGGTGATGACCTCGAGCGCGATCGTCCGCCAGACGTTGGCCACCTTCTTGCGCTGCAGCATCTCGAGCTCGCGCAGCCTCCGGTGGTGGCGCAGGATCGAAGTCTCGACGAGTTCGGGCAGCCGGGCCGCGCATCGGCCGAGCGCGTCGCGGGGATCGGCGCCGCCGGCGATGTCGCGCTCGAGGTCCTCCCGCGCGACCGCGAAGGAGAACGACTCCAGGGCCTCGCCGAGCTCGCCGTTGCTGTCATCCAGCGCTGCCGTCACCTCGACCGTCACGGTGCCTCGCTCCGCTCCCCTCCCCCGTCCGCGGGACGCTCAGGGTACCATCCCGACTGCCCCACCGCGCCCCCCGATCCGGCCCGCGATTCTCGCACCCGCGCGGCGCCGACTCACCGGCAGCGAGACCGGAAGTAGAACCAGGCGGGCAGGCCGGCAGCGACCACCGCCAGCGCGATCGACGACTCCAGCGGCCGTTCGAGGAAGGCGAGCACCAGGATGGCCGTCGACGCCGCCAGGAAGAGAAGCGCCGGCAGCGGGTGGCCGGGCATCGGGGCGACCGAGAGGCCCCGGCGCCGTAGACGGAAGACGCCGGCGACCGCGAGCAACGGGAACAGCCCGAGGGCAAAGCCCATGTAGGTCAGGATCTGGTCGAAGGTGCCGAGCAGGACCATCACCGCGGCCAGCGCCCCCTGCAGCACCACCGCCCGCGACGGCGCGCCCCAGCGCGGGTCGACCCGGGCGATCCCGCGGAAGAACTGCCCGTCGGCGGCCATCGCGTAGTACACCCGAGGACCGAGGATCATGAAGGCGCTGAGCGACGACAGCAGCGCGAAGGCGATGAGCAGGGAGACCACGGTGGCGGCGCCGGCGCCGGCGAGCCGGGACACCGCCAGGGAAGCCACCGAAATCACTCCGGCCATCTCCTCGGCGGGCACCGCCCACACCAGCAGAGCATTGACCGCGAGATAGAGCACCGCCACCGCGGCGGTGCCCAGGAGCAGCGCCCGCGGCAGGGTTCGCTCGGGCCGGCGGATCTCGGAGCCGACGTAGGCGGCGGCGTTCCAGCC
>CAZKKP010000784.1:0-1551 GCA_964553295.1 uncultured Thermoanaerobaculia bacterium
CAACCTGCTGGCGCTCAACGCGACCATCGAGGCGGCGCGTGCCGGTGAGGCCGGCCGGGGCTTCGCCGTGGTCGCCGACGAGGTCAAGAAGCTGGCCGGAGAGACCGCCCGGGCCACCGAGCAGATCAGCGCGACCGCCGCGTCCATCGACGAGCACACCCGCAGCGCCGGCGAGTCGATCGCCTCGATCACCCGCACGATCCAGACGATTCACGACATCCAGGCGACCATCGCGACCGCCGTCGAGGAGCAGACCGCGACGACCTCGGAGATCGCCACCAGCGTCCACGAGGCCGCCGCCGGCGCCGGAGAGATCGCCGACAGGATCGCCGAGATCGCGGCGGCGGTGCAGGGCAGCACCGAGGCCTCGACCGAGGCCCGCGCCGCCGCCGACGAGCTCGCCAGGCTCGCCGCCGAGCTCGACCGCATCATCGGCCGCTTCAGGTACTGACCGAGGGGCGACGCCACTCCTCGGCGAGCCGGTCGTCGAGGAACCAGTCGACGGGCACGATCGCGAGCAGCGTCGGGTAGAGCCAGCTCTGACCCAGCGCCGAGGCCCGCACGGCAGCCTGGACCTGCGGCCCGTGTCGCGGCAGACGGAGCCGGCGGCCCGAGCTCCGCGGTCGGCCGCGGCCGGCAGTGAACTCGACGTCGACGGGCCCCCGCGGATGACCCGCCCAGCGGCGCACCGCAGCCGCCAACCCGACCTCGGCGGCCGTCAGCTCCTGCTCGGCGACGGAGCGCGAGGCGGCGACGACCAGCCATCCCCACAGCCTGGTCGGCCGTCGGAGGGCGCCGCGCACCACTCCCAGGAGCCCTCGAGGCGCCGATCGCGGCGGCGGCCGCAGACGGGTCCCGATGAGGCGGGCCACCAGGTCCCGCTCCTCCGGTCCGAGCCGCACCAGCGGAGCGGCCAGCGGCTCGCTCGACTGCTCGTCCTCCGACGCGGCGGCCGGCGGCGGCTGCAGGTTCGACAGCTCGGCGAGCGACAGCCAGCGAACCGGTCGCGGCGGTTGCTCGCAGCACAGGACGGGTAGTCCGAGGATCTCCTCCCGGCCGAGGCCGAGGGTCGCCGCCCGGAGCAGGGCCACGGTCAGGGCCCGCCGCCGTTCGGCCGCCAGCTCGGGCAACCGCCGAGCCGCCCGCACCATGAGCCTGACCGCGGCCTCGATGAGTGCCGGCAGGGCCGGCTGCACCGCGGCCCGCACCTCGGCCGGCGAGGCGCTCGGCGCGGTGCACCCGGCCAGCTCGACCGCCGCATGGAACGGCGGGTAGCCGGGCACCGTCGCCCGGGCCGCCAGCACACCGTGGCGGAGCAGCCAGAGTGCGGGAGCGTCGCCTTCGGTGCCGATCGCCACATCGCAGGGCATGGGCGCGGCGAGCTGCGCCCGGAAGGCGCCGTCCCGGTGGCCGGTGGCCAGCGCCTCGCCGGCGAGGTGGACCGCCACCGGCGAGAACCGGCACACCGAGCGGAGCCAGGCGATCGCGCGGCGACGGTCGAGGCCGCCTCCGCCGACCTCGAGCACCGCCCGACTGACCGGCGACGCGGGC
>CAZKKP010000785.1:0-1549 GCA_964553295.1 uncultured Thermoanaerobaculia bacterium
TACATGGAGAAGCACGCCGTGTCGCGGCTCATCGGCTCGCCTCCGGGCTACGTCGGCTTCGAGGAGGGCGGCCAGCTCTCCGAGGAGGTGCGGCGGCACCCGTACTCGGTGATCCTGCTCGACGAGGTCGAGAAGGCCCACCCCGACATCTACAACCTGCTGCTCCAGGTTCTCGATGACGGCCGTCTGACCGACAGCTACGGCAACGTGGTGGACTTCACCAACACCCTGATCATCATGACCTCGAACCTCGGCACCCGCGATCTCGCCAGCTCCGACCAGATGGGCTTCGCCAGCCAGCGGGAGCAGGTCGGCGTCTCGCGGATGAAGGAGATCGTCGACCGTGAGCTGAAGCGGCACTTCCGCCCCGAGTTCATCAACCGGGTCGACGATGCGATCGTGTTCGAGCCGCTGTCGGCCGCCAGCATGCTCGAGGTGGCCCGGCTGCTGCTCGAGGAGTCGGCGGCTCAGCTCGAGCGGCGGCGGGTCCAGCTGGAGTACGACCCGGACGTCGCCGGCTGGCTGGTGGAGCGCTGCGCCCTCGACCCCCAGGCCGGCGCCCGACCGCTGCGCCGTCTCGTTCAGACCTGGATCGAGGACCCGGTGGCCGACTTCCTCATCGACCACCACTCCGACGGCCCCGTCGGGCTCCGCGTCCGCCTCGGTGACGCGGGGCCGCAGGTCGTCGTCAACGAGACCGTGCCGCAACCCCAGGAGACGACGTGAGAGCAAGCCTCGTCGCTGTGATGTGCTGCTCGGCGGCGCTGGCCGCGGTTGTTGCCGCCCAGGAGCCGCCGACGATCGCCGAGATCGTCGTCGAGGGAGGGGTCACCCTGACCGAGGACACGGTGGCCTACTACCTCGGCGTCGAGCCGGGGGACCCGTTCGACCGCGAGCTGGTCGAGCAGGGCTTCCGCCAGCTCTGGGAGGCCGGCCTGGTCGAGGACCTCGCGATCGACGCGGAGAGCACGGCCGACGGCGAGCTGCGGCTGATCGTGCGCGTCCAGGAGCGTCCCTTCGTCACCACGGTGACCTTCGAGGGCAACAAGAAGCTGAGCACCAGCACCCTCAAGGACAAGCTCGACGAGCGCTCGGTCGAGGTGCCGCGCAACGTGCCCTTGCGGATGTCGCAGCTGTCGCGCATCGCCACCGCTCTCGAGGAGGTGTACGCCGAGGAGGGTTACCGGTCCGCCGAGATCGACTTCGTGGTCGAGGACGACGGCCCGAACCGCAGGCGGGTGCTGTTCAACGTCGACGAGGGCGGCAAGGTCAAGATCGAAGCGATCGACTTCGCCGGCAACGAGGTGATTTCCGACTCCGCGCTCCGGCGCTCGATGAAGAAGGTCAAGCAGCTGAGGTTCTTCCGTCCCTTCGGCAAGAAGGTCATCTACTCGGAGGAGGGCTGGCAGGAGGACCGCGAGAACATCCGGGACTACTACCGCAACCGCGGTTACGTCGATGCCAAGGTCGGCACCCCGGAGCTCGAGCTCTATGCCAAGAAGCCCGACGCCGAGACCATCAAGAAGCAGAAGTTCCGGGTCAGGATCAC
>CAZKKP010000786.1:0-1535 GCA_964553295.1 uncultured Thermoanaerobaculia bacterium
TCGCATCGGCTCTGGACCAGCTCGAGCACCGCCGCCCGGATCTCGGCGACCCGGATCGGCCCCTTCCTCGGATCGCTGCCACCGTGCCCGGGCAGGTCGGGCACGATCAGGCGGAAGTCGGCGGCCAGCGCCGAGGCGATGCGACCCCAGGCCCCGGCCTGGTCGCCCGCCCCGTGCAGCAGCACCAGCGGCGGGCCGTCTCCGCCCTCCCAGTACCTCAGGCGGGCGCCGTCCCCGAGCTCGAGGCGCTGCTCCACCAGCCCCGCCCGGGTCAGGGCGAGCCGGCTGACGAAGGCATCCACCGTCAGCGGCCGCTGCCACATCATGAAGCCGCCCCAAAGCATCGCCAGACCGAAGAGGACCACCGTCAGCATCAGGACCCTGAGGAACATGAGCTGGCCTCGCGTCACCGTGACCTACCTCCTTCCGCGAACCAGGACCGCCGGCTGCCCACGACCCTAGCCGAACGCAAGGCCCGCCTGCAACCGGGGGTACGGAATCGAGCGACCACGGGCCTCACCACGGGAGCGCGCATCCGATCTTGAAGGCCGCGCCGGCCTGGTTGTAGCCGACGCCCGAGCCGACGAACATCACCAGGTCGCCACGATTGACCCGTCCCTGCTCGACGGCGCTGTCGAAGGCCATGGGCACGCAGGCCGAGCCGGTGTAGCCCCAGCGCTCCATCACCGTGTGCGCCTTCGCCATCGGCAGCCCGAGCTCGGCCATCACCAGCTCGATCGACGGCTTCCGCACCTGGGTGAAGATCGCGAGGTCGACGTCTGCGAGCTCGAAGCCGCCGTTGGCGGCCAGCGCCCGCGCCACCTTGGGCCAGCCCTCGTGGTTGACCTCGGGCGGGTAGCGCTCGAGCATCTTCACCGTCGTCCGGCCGGTGCGCACCGCCTCCTCGGTCGCCGGCTCGAAGGTGCCGCCGGCGTAGATCCCCCAGTGGTGGTGGTAGGCGCCGTCGGCGCGCATCGCCGAGGACACGAAGCCGGGCTCGTCGCCGGGGGAGAGCACCGCCGCTCCGGCGCCGTCGCCGTAGAAGAAGAGCATCGGGTCGTCGGGCGCCGCCAGCTTGTGCATGTTGTACACCCCGATCACCAGCACCGTGCACAGGGCGGGGTTGGCCGCGATCAGGCCGGCGCCGATCGCCAGCCCGGTCGGGAATGAAGCGCAGGCGCAGCCGACGTCGAAGGTCCCGGCCCGACTGGCGCCGAGCTTGTGCTGGACGACCACCGAGGTCGCCGGCGTGACGTAGTCCGGCGAGTCGGTGCCGACGATCACCAGGTCGACCTCGTTGGGGTGGCGCCCGGCCCGCTTCAGCGCCTGCCGAGCCGCCGGCAGCGCCAGGTCGGAGGTGCACCAGTCCTCGGGCGCCCACCAGCGGCTGAGGATGCCGGTCGACTCCTCCATCTTGTCGACGAAACCGGGCAGGTTGGCGAAGCGCTCGCGCAGGGCGTCATTGGAGACCTCGATCGGCGGCAGGTAGCGGCCGGTCGAGACGATGGTGGCGTGTCGCGTCATGTGTGCTCCTC
>CAZKKP010000787.1:0-1531 GCA_964553295.1 uncultured Thermoanaerobaculia bacterium
CGGGATTGTAGCGCTGGCGTCCCGCCGGCGCCGGGGGTGGTGCGGGATGCACTGGCCGGTGCAAAGAACAGGCGCCGTCGCCAACGGGGCGCGGTGGCTCGAGCGCCGCCGAGGCGTCCGAGCCGGCGTCGTCGGCTCACCGTGCTCTCGTTCTGCCGGTATGGTCTTGACAATCTCGTCATCGCACCGCAAAATTGTCAAATCATGTGGATTGATCGAGTTCTCGCCAGCGAGCTGGAGCAGCTCTCGCGCACCTTCCCGGTCGTGGCGGTGGTCGGCCCCCGCCAGGTGGGCAAGACTTCGCTGCTCGAGCGCACCTTCCCCGCGTACCGCTTCGTCTCCCTCGACCTGGCCTCGGTTGCCGAGATGGCCGAGACCCGCCCCCAGGACTTCCTGGCCGACCATCCTCCGCCGGTGATTCTCGACGAGGTCCAGTACGCCCCGGCGCTCTTCCGCCACCTCAAGGCCGAGGTCGATCGCCGCGGGGCGCCCGGGCTCTTCCTCCTCACCGGCTCCCAGGACCTCCGCCTCATGGAGGCACTCTCCGAGAGCCTCGCGGGCCGTGTCGCCATCGCTCCCATGCTCGGGCTGTCCTTCGCCGAGTGGGCCGCGGCCGGCTTCGCAGACGCCCACGATCCCTGGGAGCTGATCTGGCGCGGCGG
Source organism: uncultured Thermoanaerobaculia bacterium (assembly GCA_964553295.1). Taxonomy (GTDB): domain Bacteria; phylum Acidobacteriota; class Thermoanaerobaculia; order Thermoanaerobaculales; family Sulfomarinibacteraceae; genus CAZKKP01. The sequence continues at coordinate 663 of CAZKKP010000787.1, forward strand.
CTTCCCCGGCCTGTGGGCCGATCCCGAGACCGCCCCACCCCGGGATCGCTGGTACCAGGGATATGTCGCCACCTACCTCGAGCGAGACGTGCGCAACCTGATCAACGTGGGGAACCTGCGCGACTTCGAGCGGTTCCTCCGCGCCGCGGCGACGCGCACCGCCCAGACCCTCAACATGTCCGACATGGCGCGCGACGTGGGCATCTCCCCGTCGACTGCTCGCCAGTGGACCAGCGCTCTGGTCGCGTCCAACGTCCTCCTCCTGCTCGAGCCCTATCACCGCTCCCTCGGCAAGAGACTGGCGAAGTCTCCCAAGCTGTACTTCACCGAGACCGGGCTGGCAGCCTTCCTCCTCGGCTACCCCTCCAGCTCCAGCCTGCGCGCCGGCCCGCACGCGGGGGCGCTCTGGGAAAACCACGTCGTCGGCCAGTGGTGGAGGTGGCGGAGCTGGCAGCAGCCCGCGGCGGCGCTGTGGTACTGGCGCGACCAGTCCGGCGCCGAGGTCGACCTGGTCGTCGAATGGGCCGGCAGGCTCGCCCCCATCGAGATCAAGCTCAGCGAACGCCCCGGCCGCAACGACCTCCGCGGCATCGCCCGGATGCAAGCGATGTACGGCCCCGAGCTCGTCGGACCCTGCGCCGTCGCCTGCACCTCGCAGCAGCCCTTCGACCTCGGCGGGGCAGTCACTGCCAGGCCAGGCTGGCACACCTGGCCCCTCGACCAGCCGTGACCTCCAGGCGCCGGCGCGGCCTGCGGTAGCCGGCGTGATGAAGGCGTGCCGACGCGAGCGGTGCGCGCCCACTCGACCGCCCCCGGAGCCGGCGGGACGCCGGCTCTACAATCTCGCACCACCGTTCGCGGGGCCCGCG
>CAZKKP010000788.1:0-1531 GCA_964553295.1 uncultured Thermoanaerobaculia bacterium
CTCGATGGCGGCTGACACGAGCGCCCACACCGGCTGATCGCGCAGCGCCGCCACCACCTTCAGGCGCCGCACCAGGTCGCGGGACGCATAGGTCGAGAAGGGCTCCGGCCGCCGCGCCGCGCGCGCTGCCGGGTCCGCGGGTGTGGTCTTCGATCCCATCTGGTTGCTCGCCGATTACGAAGACAGCATACATGCAAGCAAGCATGTATGCAAGTACGTTCATACTGCTGGCCGGCTCGCACTGTGCCTCTGCGGTGAAGAGGCCGGCGGTTGGGTTGCGCGCTGCCCCGGGCTGCGCGGCTTCAGCCCACGGGACTTGAGCGCGAGGAGGGTCCGCCGGGCCGCTCCGACGCCGCTTCCGGTCAGCGCCCCATGAGCCGGTCGGCGCCGCCGGCGAGGACCAGGTACAGGGACGGCACGACCAGCAGGGTCAAGGCCGTCGACACGAGAAGGCCGCCGATCACCGCCACGGCCAGCGGCGCCATCAGCTCCGCGCCCTCGGAGGGGTTGAGGGCGAGAGGAAGCATGCCGATCACCGTCGTCGACACCGTCATCAAAATCGGCCTCACCCTCAGGGGCGCCGCCTCGAGAATCGCGGTGAACCGATCCGGCGCCCCCGCCCGCCGTCGGATCTCGATGTACTCGACGAGCAGGATGCCGTTGTTGACGACGATGCCCGCGAGCAGGATGAGACCCAGGAACACGGGCGCCGACAGGGGCAGGCCGGTGAGCGCCAGGGCGGCGACCACGCCGACCAGGGCCATCGGAATGGCCCCCATGATGACCAGGGGGTTGACCAGCGACTCGTACTGCACCGCCATGACCGAGAACACGAGGAACACCGCCAGCCCGATGGCCGTCAGCTGCACCCGCCGGTTCTGTCGAATCGCCTCCTCGCCGCCGCCGAAGCGCACCGCGTAGCCCTCGGGCAGCTCAGTGGAGGCCACCACCCGACGCACCGCGGCGGTGGCCTCGGCCACCGACCATTGCTCCGGCAGCACCGCGGCGGTCACCCGTACCGCCCGGTTCTGGTTGATCCGGAGCACCGACTGCGGGGCCAGCGTCTCGCTGACGTCGGCGACGTCGCCGAGGCGGAGCGGCGCCCCGCCGCGCGGGAACAGCGGCAGGGTCCGGAGCTCGTCGGTAGAGCGCACACTGCTGGGGTCGAAGCGCACCCGCACGTCGATTTCACGATCGCCTTCGGTCAGCCGCGTCGCGACCGAGCCGCCGATGGCGGTCCTGACCGTCCGCCCGACCTCGCCGACGTCCAGGCCGAGGTCGGCGGCCCGGCGTCGGTCGAGCTCGACGCGGACCTCCGGCGTCACCACCTCGTAGGTCGACTCGACGTTGGCGAGCCCGCCGAGCTCCACGAGCCGCTCGCCGAGGTCGATGCCGATCCGGCGGAGCACGCCGAGGTCATCGCCGAAGACCATGAGTTCGATGTCCTCGGTCCCGGTGGACGTCCTCAGCCCGCGGATCCGGGGCGGCCGCAGGCGAACCGTGGCGTTGGCCAGCTCTGGGAGCGCCTCGA
>CAZKKP010000789.1:0-1525 GCA_964553295.1 uncultured Thermoanaerobaculia bacterium
GCTGGTGGCCGCTCGCTCTGGCGGCGCCGGCGTTGCTGCTCGAGGCGCTCAGGAACGCCCGCCCGGGACGGGCGCTCGCCCTCGGCTGGCTCGCCGGGGCGGCGCACTGGGCGGTGGCCGTGAGCTGGGTGGCGCCGGTGATGAGCCACTACGGCGGCCTGCCGTGGCCGCTGGCGGTGCTCGGGCTGCTCTTCATGGGAGGGGTCCTCGGGTCGTTCTGGGCGGTGGTTGCCGCCGCGACCGCCGCGGTCGGCCCCGGTCTGCGCCCCTGGCTGCTGCCGTCGGCGTGGATCGGCCTCGAGCCGGTGCGCGCCCTGCCGCCCTTCCAGTTTCCGTGGAACACCGTCGCCGCCGCCTTCGCGGACCGACCCGAGCTGCTCGGCTCGCTGCCGGTCTGGGGCGCCTCCGGTCTCGGCTGGGCGGCCCTCGCCCTCGGCGCCGGGCTGTGGGCGGCGACTCGTCGCCCCAGCCGACGCTCCGGGGTAGCCCTGGCGTCCTCGGCGGTGGCCCTGACCGCCCTCGCGACGGTGGCCGCCCCCCCTGCTCTGGAGGTGGGGGAGCCGCTCCGAGTTACGCTCGTCCAACCCGGGACCTCCCAGGAGGAGCGCTGGGACCCCGACGAGTGGGCGGCGATCGCGGCACGGGTCCACGCCCTCACCGTGGCGGCTGCCGCCGACCGGCCTCACCTCGTGCTGTGGCCGGAGGGGGCCACTGCCTACCGCCTCGAGGGCGATCCCCTGTTCGCCGCCCAGCTCCGCGGCCTCGCCGACGAGCTCGACGCCGACCTGCTGCTGAACGCCGTCGGCGGTCGGGCGGCGGGCGGCTACAGAAACTCGGCCTACCTGGTCCGGCCTGATGGCGTCAGCCCGGTGCGCTACGACAAGGTGCACCTGGTGCCCTTCGGCGAGTACGTCCCGGGCTGGGCGAGGCCGCTCTTCTCCGAGGCCCTGGTCCGCGAGGTGGCGGTCTTCACGCCGGGCGCCGCACCGGTCCTGCTGCCCGCCCGGGGCGCGGCGGTCGGCATGGCGATCTGCTACGAGGTGGTCTTCCCGGAGCACGTCGCCGCCGAGGTGCGCCAGGGCGCCGAGCTACTCGCCACCTTGACCAACGACGGCTGGTACGGCTTCTCCTGGGCGCCCCACCAGCACTTCGCCCAGGTGGTGCTGCGCGCGGTCGAGAGCCGGCGATGGTTCGTGAGGGCGGCCCTGACCGGCATCTCGGCGGCGGTCGACCCGCAGGGACGGGTGCACGGCCGCCTCGAGGTCGGCGCCGCCGGCAGGACGACGGTCGAGGTTCGCCGGGCCGTCGGTCTCACCCCGCGAGTGCGTTGGGGTGACTGGTGGGCGGTGCTGTGCGCCGCCGCCACGATCGTCCTGCTGATCCTCGGATGGGGACGGAAGTCGTTGCCACGCGGTGATGTTCTGGTAGGATGATCGGCCTCGGCGCCCGAGGGTGCGGGGCGACGGCCGGGGCGCCGTCGGCGGAGGAGCCATGCTGGACGACCTGGTGGAGCGCGGCGAGGCCG
>CAZKKP010000790.1:0-688 GCA_964553295.1 uncultured Thermoanaerobaculia bacterium
TCACCGCCGACGCAGTGCGCCGCGCCCTGGTGCGGCAGGGGCCCGGAGCCCTGCGACCCGGCCGCTCTCGCGAGGCCAAAGAGGCGGCGATCGAGGAGCTGGTGCGCACGCAGGTGCTGGCGCTCGCCGCCCGACACGAGCAGCTGCACCAGGAGACCGACATCCGCGCGGCGATCGAGGAGATGCTGGCCGAGCGCTACCTCCAACGGATCGCGGCCAGCGACGAGGAGATCGAGGCGTTCTACGAGGCGCACCGCGATCGCTTCACCGAGCCGCTGCGGCTGCGCGCCCGGGTTCTTACCCTACGCCGCCCCGGCAGCGCGGACAGCATCAACGACGGGGGCGGCACCACGGAGCCCGTCGCCCGTGCCAAGGCACTGCGCGCGCAGGTGGTCGACGAAGACGATTTCGAACGCCTCGTGCGGCAGCACTCGGAGGATCCCACCACCCGCCGTCGCGGCGGGGATCTCGGTTGGCTGAGCGAAGGAGCCAGTGTCTTCCGCGTTGCGCCCGAGGTGATCGATGCCCTGTTTTCTCTGGGTGAGACCGGGGAGCTCGCGCCGGTCGTCGAAACCGAGCGGGGCGTCCACCTGGTGATGCTCACCGGGCGCCAGGGGGGAGAGACCTTGCCGCTCGCCGTCGCCGCAGGCGAGATCCGCCGTGAGCTCGAGCAGCAGCGCCGCCGGGA
>CAZKKP010000790.1:698-1141 GCA_964553295.1 uncultured Thermoanaerobaculia bacterium
TGCGCCCGCCGCCGTAGCCCATGGCCAGAAGCAGATCGACCACGACCTGCTCGAGTTTATCGGTCCGAGCGACCTCGCCGACGCCGCGTTACCCCCCTCGTTCCCGGTAGGAGATCCGAAGCCATGACGTGCACCTCTCTCGACCGCCCGCCGCGGCGGCGCCTCGGGTTTGCCACCCTACTGCTCGGCGTCCTCGGCGCCTCCCTCGCCACGGGCGCCACCGCCGACACCCAGCGCCTCGAGCTGAAAACGGGCTGGAACCTGATCGCGCTGTCGATCGAGCCGGTCGACCCGAGCCCGGCCGCGGTGTTTGCGCCCCTCGGTGCCAACCTGCTTTCGGTGTGGTCCTACGACGAGGTCACCGGCGTCTGGAGCCGCTTTCCACAGCCGACCATCGGCCTGCCGACGGTCGACCTGGTGCAGCCGGGCCGCGGCTACTGGGT
>CAZKKP010000790.1:1151-1524 GCA_964553295.1 uncultured Thermoanaerobaculia bacterium
AAGTGACGGCGGCGGCCAACATCGACCTCGTCGGCGTTGATGGCGCGCTGCCCCACGGGCCAGACGAGATCGTCGAGGGCTGGAACCTGATCGGTTTTCCCTTGCTCGAGCCCGCGGCCTACGACCGGGTGTTGGCCGATGCGTCGATCCGGGAGATCTGGACCTTCGAAAACTCGCAGTTCCGGGGCGTCGTGATCGACGCTCTTGGCCTGGTAGTGCGCGAGGACTTCCTCGAGATGAAACCGGGCCGTGGTTATTGGCTGCGCTCGGTGCAGCCCACCTCGCTCGCACCGATCCTCAAGACCACCCTGCCGGCGGACGTCGATGTGCCGCAGCTGTTTCTGCAGGATCCGCCGGTCGACGCCGAGCTGCC
>CAZKKP010000791.1:0-371 GCA_964553295.1 uncultured Thermoanaerobaculia bacterium
GAGACGGTTGGTCGCACGGCCCACGGGCCAGACCTGGACGAAGTCGCCCCCGCCTCGCCGGGTGAACACCAGGCCGGACCTGCTCTCGGGGGTCACCACGACGTGCTCCACCAGGACGCCGCCGACCCAGGTCGGGTGACGCTCGAGGGTCGCGTCGTAGGCCGAGGTCCAGCCGGCGCCGAAGAGGCCCGGCGTGGTCTCGAGACTCTTCAGCGCCGCGGCCCTCCCCGCCGGGACGCCTGGTCCGCCGCTGGTCGCCTTCGCCATCATCGTGCCGCCTCCGCCGGACTCGGAGACGGCGGCGAGACTGTCGTAGCTTCTCGCGGCCAGCGCCACCGGCAGTCCGGGGATCGGGTCAGCGGCGGTCCGGT
>CAZKKP010000791.1:381-1198 GCA_964553295.1 uncultured Thermoanaerobaculia bacterium
CCGGTGGAGGTTGCCGTTGCGCAGGACGATCTCACCCGCGCACTCCTCGCAGGCGTCGCAGCCGAGGCTCGAGGGAAGCTCGTAGGGCTCGGTGACGTCGAAGAGCTTGTCGAAGGTCCCCATGCCACGGCCTGAGGGAATCAGGATCCGGTCGTTGGCGATCTGCCAGGCCGTTCCTCGCCGGAATGCCTCGTCCAGGGGCTCGGCCACCAGGTAGTACTGCCCGACCCGCGAAGGTGTCCGCGACACGCCGACCGCGAGGCCGATCGGGCCGTGGTACTGGTCATCCTCCAGGTAGGCGGGCTCGGTGTAAGCACGCACCTGGGTCTCGCCGGAATAGCGCCGGTCGCAGGTCGCGGTCGTCTCGTTCACCAACGGCGTGGCCTGGTAGTCGAGCCAGACCTCGCCGACGCAGATCTCCACGTCGTCGACCGGGGAGAGGCTTTCGACGACGTTGCCATCCATATCCCAGAGGACCGTGGTCTCGGCGACGTACAGGCGCACCCTGACGTCGTCATACCGCGCACCCTCGGAATCGGTGTAGTAGCTCGTGTTCGAGTCCGCTGGACGGATGCGCCACGCGATCAGATCCGAGGCGCCCGGTACCAGGAGGGGAGAGGCTGCACCCGCCGACGACGGCCGCGGCTCGACGCCCACCTGCTCCCAGACCAGCTGGATGACCGGCTGAGGCTGGTACTGGACGACCCGCTGGTACTCCACCGTGCCGTCTCCGCCGGCGCAGTCCCCCGAGCTGGCCAGGGCGAGGTCGCCGACATAGGGCTCGAGCCCGGGCTGCTCGGGCACGGGGAGCGAGTAG
>CAZKKP010000791.1:1208-1518 GCA_964553295.1 uncultured Thermoanaerobaculia bacterium
GGTCGCTGTTCAAGCGCAACCACCACTGCCAGGAGTTGTCCGCCAGCTCGGCGGTCCACCACACGTTGCCGCTCGGCGGCGGGACGGTGATCCCGGGGTCGCCGGGCTGGAAGTACTCGAGGTTGCCGCAGGCGTCCACCGCGTAGACCGAACCGACGTACTGCCAGGTGTGGTTGGCGTCCGGCGGGATCGGGCTGGCGGGATGTGCCCCGATGAGCAGCGCCTCGCCGGACTCGACGCCCGGCGGGAACGACCGGATCTCGCACGGCTCGCCGGGCTCGGGCTTGGAGGGAACGGTGATCTGGGCGCG
>CAZKKP010000792.1:0-1515 GCA_964553295.1 uncultured Thermoanaerobaculia bacterium
TCACTTCGCCGAGAGGCTCGACCAGATCGACGAGGCGCTATCCAGGACGGCAAGCGGCGGCAGGTGCGAACCGACAAGTAGCGAACACAAGGAGACTTAAGATAACTCTCGGAATCTAATGGGTGGCACCTATGTGGGGTCCGGCGGGTCGCTCGGCAGGGTCGTGCGTGTTCGGTGGTCATCTCGGTGGGGTGCGCGTCAGGGCTGCTGCCGAAGGCCGAGCTGGATCGAGATCGCGCGGTCGAGGACTTCGAGCTCGTCGGCTTCGAGGCGGCCAAGGCGGGTGCTGATGCGGTGTCGGGCAACGGTGCGAAGCTGGTTGGCGACCGCTCGGGAGGGCTTGGCGAGGCCGCTCGACGTCGTGTCAATGCGGCTCTCATAGGGGCGGAGGGGGCGTTCGGGCAGCGACGTCACCGGTACGATCTGGACGACGGAGTCGAGCCGGCAGGCAACGTCGTTCGAGACGACGACCGCCGGGCGGGTCTTCCGGATCTCTCGACCCTCTGCCGGGTCGAGGCGGACCAGGACGACGTCGCCTCGGCCCAGCTCGGGGGTCACTCGTCGACCTCCGCATCGGCCGCTTCCCACTCGGCGGCCAGCTCTGCCGCTTCGTCTCGGTCCTCGGTGTACGCCGCCTCGAGCTGTCGCTCGAGCTGCCGGGCGCGGTACTGGCGAACCGCCTCACACACGACGGCGCTGGTGTTTGGAACCTCGTACAAGAACGCCGCCACATCAGGGTCGACCGTCACGGTGATGCGCTTCTTGCCCATTGCCGGATCCTCCGGTGAAGCGATCGTAGCATATGAATTGTCATATGAACTGTATGCAGCCGGCAGCTCCGCAATCGCTGCCGATGATGAGTTTCGGGTCTACCTGACGCCGCTCCAAATGGGTCACTGGCCCAACGAAACGTGAATGTCTGCAGCGCCGAGCGTGAAATAGCCGACGATCCTGTTCGGAGCGAGGTCGACATCTTCAGACTGTCAACCCCGGAAGTCGACCACTACGCAGGGGTGCCCGGCTCGATAATCCGAGGATCTGTCTGGCGTGCGGCGGCCTTCTGCAGCGGGTGTGCCCGCATGGTCGAATACAAGTACTTTGAAATGAGTGCCTGACAGAGATCCCAAGAACCTCAGGCCTGGCATCTGTGTCGTCGTGTTCGGGCCGGGCGCCCCCGTCCGACCCGGCTGTGTAAGTACCGATCGGCGAACTCGTGCTCAGGGCCGGCGGTCGCCCCCCGGACGGGGCGCCGGGAGACTGTCGGACACCTCGAGGGTGAGGATGCCGGAGTCGGTCGCCCCCCAGACGTCGGTGGCGGTCACGACCAGGACGTGGGTTCCGACGTCGTCGGCGCCCGGCAGCCAGCACAGCCGGCCGCTCTCGGGATCGAACTCGGCCCCCGGCGGCAGACCCGACACCGCGAAGTCCACGTGGTCGCCGTCGGCGTCGTCCACCCGGAGGAGGAGGTCGACGTGGCGGCCCGCCGTGACAACCACCGGCGATTCCGGGAGGTCG
>CAZKKP010000793.1:0-1512 GCA_964553295.1 uncultured Thermoanaerobaculia bacterium
CGCCGCGGTACTTGGCGCCCGCGAGCAACGCGCCCATGTCGAGCGAGAAGATGGCGCGATCCTTGAGCCACTCGGGCACGTCGCCGCGGACGATGCGCTGTGCCAGGCCTTCGACGATCGCAGTTTTGCCGACCCCGGGCTCCCCGATCAACACCGGGTTGTTCTTGGTCTTGCGCGACAGGATGCGGACCACCCGGCGGATCTCGGCGTCGCGTCCGATCACCGGGTCGAGCTTGCCCGAGCGCGCCTGCTCCACGAGGTCGACGCCGTACTTCGCCAGCGCCTCGTAGGCCCCCTCCGGCGTCGCCGAGGTCACCCGCTGGGCGCCCCGGACCCTGGTCAAGGCGCCGAGGAAGGCATTCCGGTCGAGGCCGCGCGCCGCCATCAGCGCCGCGACCGCCGAGCCGCGCCCCGCCTCCATGAGCGCCAACCACAGGTGCTCGACCGAGACGTACTCGTCCTTGAGCCGGTCGGCCTCCTCGCGGGCAGCCACCAGCGCCCGCTGAAGGTCGTTGGTGACGTAGATCTTGCCCTGCTCGACGGCACCGCCCGACACGGACGGGCGCCGCGTGAGGGCGCTCTCCAGCTCGCGGCGGGCCAGCTCGACGGGCAGACCGAGGGGGGCGAGCAGGCGCGGCACCAGGCCGTCGGGATCGGTGACGAGGGCCAGCGCGAGGTGGTCGGTGTGAACCTCCTGGTGGCCCCGCCGGACCGCCTCGGCCTGGGCGCTCTCCACCGCCTGCTGCGACTTCACGGTGAGCTTGTCCAACGTCATCGAACCTCCCGGGGCGCACCGCGAGCCGCGCGTCGCCACTCACAAAATAGAATCTGATGTGGTGGTTGTCAAGTTCGAATTAGGAAAATTCCTCAATATCTGATCGCATTCATATGCAATCTTGAGGACCCTGCCGCCGGAGAACCCTGATCCAGCTCGAGGATCGGTGCTCGGATTCACGCCGGGACCGTCTATCCTCGACGGATGTCCCAGCCGATCACCCAGCTGAGTCCCGAGCTGCCCCGCGACCCGCGGATCACCGTGCTCGAACTGCCCAACGGCCTGAGGACCTGGGTGTGGCGTCAGCCCGATCCCGCGGGGTGGATCGCCGCGGCGCTGTCGGTGGCGGCGGGCTCGCTGTGCGAGAGGCCCCACGAGCGCGGCCTCGCCGACCTGCTCGAGCATCTCGCCTTTCGCGGCGGCGACAACCTGCCCGCCGGCGAGCTCGCGCGCCTCTTCGAACGAACCGGAACGCGCCTCGGCCGCCACCACAATGCCGCCACCGGCCTCGACCGCACCACCTACAGCCTGTCCCTGCCGGGCCACGATGAAGCGACTCTCGAGCTGGTCGTCGCCGGCCTCTCCGACTTCGCCCGCGGTCTGACCCTCTCCGACGAGGCGGTGGTCAGCGAGCGCCGGGTGGTGCTCGAGGAGGCCCGGGCGCGACGCTCGGCGGGCCGCCGCCTGCGCGAGCGGATGCTCGAGCTGCTGCTGCCGGACAGCGTGCTCGCCGCCTT
>CAZKKP010000794.1:0-1510 GCA_964553295.1 uncultured Thermoanaerobaculia bacterium
TACTACCTGCTCCACCGCCACGACTTCGGCCTCGGCGAGGCGCCCGCCGGAGCGTGCATCCTCTACGCCCTCTCCTGCGGCCTCTCCGACCGCGAGCTCGAGGGCCCCCTCGAGCTCGTGATCCGCAAGGGCAAGGCCGCCGACGGCGCCGCCGACCAGGATGACGGCGACGAGGATGAGGGCGAAGCCGAGGACACTCCCGATGCGGGCGCGAAGGGCGCCGCCTTCCGCCTCAAGCCCTGGGACCGCCGCACCCGTCGCAGCCTCGGCCTCGAGGCGCCTGGCGGCCGCCCCGTCCCGATGATCGACCAGGCCCACCGCCTGATGCAGCTGTGGAAGGCGGGCGACGTGATCGAGGTCGACCGCTACGTGGAGGCCCGCGGCCTGCGGGCGAGCCAGCTGTTCCCGCAGCTCCTGCAGGCGCTGATCGAGCTCGCGGACGGCGGCTCGAGCGAACGGGCTATGCTGGAGTCCATTGCCAACCGGCTCAAGGACCAGGGGGCCGCACCGGCGCGCCCGCAACCGAGGTTGGAGGGGATGTGAAGTCCTTCGAGAACGGCTTCCTCGAGCGCCAGCCGGTGAGCCACGGCCTCGCTCGCAGCCTGCGTCTGCTGGGCGAGCTGAAGGGTCGGCAGGACCTTTACCGGCAGCAGACCCCGCAGGCGCTCGAGACCCTGCTCCAGCAGGCGGTGATCCAGAGTGCCGAGTCGTCGAACCGGATCGAGCAGGTGACCGCGCCGCTGGAGCGGATCCGTGACCTGGTGGCGCGCGGCGGCGTGCCGCGGAACCGTTCGGAGCAGGAGATCGCCGGGTATCGCGACGTGCTGGCGACGATCCACGCCAGCCACGCCGCGATGACGCCTACCGTGGGGCTCGTTCGCCAGCTCCACCGCGACCTCTATGCGTACAGCGCGACCCGCGGTGGCGAATGGAAGGTTACCGACAACCGGATCATCGCCAGGCGGGCGGACGGGCAGGTCGAGGTCCGCTTCGAGCCGGTCCCCGCCCACGCGACACCCGAGGCGATGCGGCAGCTGCACGAGGGCTTCGCCCGGTCGTTGGCTGAGGAGAGGATCGACCCGACGCTGGTGATCGCCGCCTACGTCCTGGACCTCCTGTGCATCCACCCGTTCCTGGACGGCAACGGGCGGGTGGCGCGGCTGCTCACCCTGCTCCTGCTCTACCGCGCCGGGTACGAGGTGGGGCGCTACATCAGCCTGGAGCGCATCGTCGAGCGGACGAAGGAGAGCTACTACGACGCGCTGGTGGCGTCGTCTCAGGGGTGGCATCAGGGCCGTCATTCGCTCGGACCGTGGTTCGAGTACCTCCTCGGCGTCGTCACGATGGCCTACCGCGAGCTCGAGGAGAGGGTGGGAACGCAGACGACGGTGCGGGGTGCGAAGCGGCGAATGGTCAACGACGCCATCGAGCACATGATCCAGAAACCCCTGCCGCGCGGGGTCGCACCGGCCGATTTCGTGCCCGGCGAGCAGAACGACACCGGTGGCGA
>CAZKKP010000795.1:0-1500 GCA_964553295.1 uncultured Thermoanaerobaculia bacterium
GAGGATCTTGGCGCGCCCCCCTGGGGTCACGATGACGTTCGCCGGTTTGAGGTCACGGTGCACGATGCCGTGGCCGTGGGCGGCCTGCAGCCCCTCGGCGACGTGCTGGGCGATCCGCAGTGCGTGCTCGAGGGGCGGGGCGCCGGTGGTGAGCAGGTCGGCGAGCGTCCGGCCCTCGACGTGCTCGAGCACCAGGTAGTCGCGGCCGTCGTGGTTGACCACGTAGTGGAGCTGGGCGATGCACGGGTGGGTGAGAGCCGCCAGCGCCCGGGCTTCGCGCTCGAGCCGTCGCCGCCGCCCGTCGTCGCCCCCGCTGGCGTCGAGCACCGCCTTCAGGGCGACGGTGCGGCCGAGCTTCTCGTCGACCGCCCGAAAGACCTCCCCCATGCCTCCCTCGCCCAGGCGGGCCTCGACACGGTAGCGGCCGATCCTAGGAGCCTGTCGGGGAAACGCGCCGGCTGCGGCTCGCGCTGGCATCCCGCTGGCGGCGTCAGGCTTCACGACCCGTCCTCAACGTAGCTCGACTACGCCTGCGGGCGGCTCGCTCGCCTTCCTTGCCAGCGGGCGCCATCGCGACCCTCGCTTTCGTCGATTTCTCCGACAGGCTCTTAGAGGGCAGCACCGCCCCATTGTACGCACCGTCGCCTCCTGCTCGCCACCCGCCTCGTGACGCGGTACGATCGATGGCGTCCTGCGACGACGCTGGAGGTGAAGCATGGTCGATCGACCGACAACGCCGCGGCAGGCCCTGGAGCGACTGCTCGAAGGGCACCGGCGCTTCCACGAGGACCGCCTGGAGCACGGCTCCGGCACCGACTGGCGACGGCGGCTGGAGGTCGCCCGGGGGCAGGCGCCCTTTGCCGCATTGATCGCCTGCGCCGACGCGCGGGTGCCGCCGCCGCTGCTCTTCGACGTCGGCCTCGGCGACCTCTTCGTGTGCCGCAACGCCGGCAACCAGGTGGACTCCCTGACCGTCGGCTCGATCGAGTTCGCCGTCGTCGAGGCCGGCTGCCCCCTGGTGGCGGTCAAGGGGCACTCCTGCTGCGGCGCCCTGACCGCGACCGTCGACGCCGTGCGCGAGCCGGCGCGGATCGCATCGCCGAGCCTCGCCGACGTCGTGCAGCGGCTGCTGCCGGCGGCGCTGACCACGCGGCCGGCGGACGGTGATCGGGACGCCTGGGTGGAGGCCGCGGCGCGGGAAAACGTCCGGCGGACCTGCTGGGAGCTGCTCGACCGCAGCCGGCTGCTCGCCGACCGGGTCGAGGCCGGCACCATCGGGCTGGTCGGTCTGTGGTACGACCTGCGGACCTGCAGCCTGGAGATCATCGTGCCGCTGGACGAGCACGTGACGTGATCCGGGGTCCGGCCCGACCGACGCCGGCCGAGGTCGGCGGTCGCACTCCGGGCTGCCTGCGGGTCGCCGCCGGCGGGCTCGTCCTGGCGGTGCTCGCGCCGGCCGCCGCCCTGGTGCGCACGTGGCGTCGCTGGCGCTGCCCGGCG